>DBDL01000015.1 GCA_002293545.1 Lachnoclostridium sp. UBA933
CCATTCGCTGACCCCGGATACGCTAATTTCGGCTAAACCCGCCCATGCTATTATGAAAGCCATGCCGGTTGAACCGGAGATGGAGATCGGACGGAGGGATATTTTTTATACGGACTACCTAACAAACCTCGCTAAAAAACACGGACTTAAAAATCTGAACTTTGCGCCTGTCACAGACCACATCAAACTTGTACAGGGAGAGGTTAAACATCTCCTCTGTGAAAGAAACCTGTACCGGATAGGAATGGACGGAGAGAAAGAATTGGTAACCAGAGCCAATTCTTTCTATCAGAATTTGAACCGGACGGTATGGCTTGGAATAGATTTGAATACTGATATTAAGACTCTCAAAGACATTCATTTCTATATTGATTTTCCCAATACCGACCACTGTCATGATTTACATGATTTACTGAATCATACGCAATGGATTGTCGGCAATGATTCGATTGCTGTTGAATCCGGCATAGCGAATGCTTATAACAGGGATGAACTGTACGGAGGCATATTCTCCCATTACAACATATCATACCGCAATGATAAGGATGTGACGGAGTTGTACCGCAAGCAATTCTTAACGATAAAAAGCCATATACAAACAGCGAAACTGGAAAAAACATCTTTCCCGCCGGAACTTATCCCGTTTTTTCCGCAAAGGGTTCAGGAATTAACGCCGCTGTACTGGCTTAAGATTGTTTTTCCTCCCTATTTTAAAAGTGAGGATTTGGAAGATCTCAATATCTTCATGAATTGTTTCCCGGTATCCAATAAGTATCTGTGTGAAAAGAGGCTCGAACGAGAAAAAGAACTGGTGGGAATACTCCCCCTGTCTGTCAGTACAGGCGAATACTTTCTGTCGGTTGACAATGTGACGGATTCAAACGGCAACCGCTACGATTTTCTGCCGTTCTCAACAATCGGAACCCGGAGTACGGGTTCAAGTTTTTTTTCGTTAAAAAGAGGAGGGGCAGAACGCTTCTCAACCCGTAATCTGGCTGATACGCTCGAATATCTGGCCGACCTTTTCAGAAGCGAGATGGCTACCTTCAAAGCCTTGAACATAGACAGATTCCGGAATGCCATAGATGATATGGAGAAAATCTTAATGCTGATTAATTCCAAAATTGAACTCAATGGAGTGGACATAAAGGAAGTGTCCACGTATTTATTAATAGACGCCAAAGATGTCGATAATACAATCTATACCACGTATTGGATCAGCAACTGTGACATTGCCAATAATGTACCGTATGGGACAATACTAAGTGTATTAAAATCCACTACGGTGAAAAAAGGTACTCTCATGTTGCTCAAAGCAACCACCGGAGGAAAAAAATCCGCAAAAAGCGGGGAGCGGCAAGAAGCCTATAAATACGCATTGACGACGAGGGATCAGCTTTTTTCAATCATGGATATAGAAAACTTCTGCCGGATGCAATATCATGAAAACATACAATATGTAAAAGTGAAAAGAGGGGTGGCGGTAAGCCATAAAGCAGACGAAGGGCTTATCAGGACGATTGATGTACACCTCGTCCCTTCCGAAGAATACAGGAGTATTTTATCGAATCCGGTGAAACAGGGTGAATTGAAAACCGAACTCGAAAAGCGTTCTCCCGAATTGTATAACTATCGCATAATCGTTTTAGAGAAAGCGCCTTATTGAAAACACTATAAACACAACATAATACATATCTATAATGGGACATATCCGGACAACAGAAGTACAGGCAATTGTAAACATAAACGGAAAAAAAGTCGATTTCATCCGTTTGAAGATAGAACAGGAAATGGCGCAGCATCATGATTTTGAGGTATTGGTAGACTACCGTACATTTGATGAAACGTTTCACGAATCACCAGATCTCTTTTTGAAAAAGACCAACACGAAGGTCGTTATCGACATCCAACATGCCGACCAGCCCGGACAAGCATACGTCTTTGCCGGTATGGTAGACAATATACTGATGATCAGCGAAGAAGGGGCGCACGGGGCCATCCTGTTCAAAGGAAAAAGCAGTACGATTGAATTGGAGAGAGGCGAAATGATGCAAACGTACAGCAATACCAATTTGCAGACCATTTTCCGGGAAGTAACAGGCGGTACGATGAACCTGTCTACCGTCATACAGCCCACATGGAAAGCCGATATTGATTTTACAATGCAATATAAGGAAAGCGACTGGGACTTTATTTTACGAACCTGCAGCCAGTTCAACGAACCCATCTATTATACCGGAACAGACCTCGTCATCGGGAAACACAAAGAGTTTCCGACTACCAACCTCACCTACGATAAGGAACTGCGCCGGTTTGAAGTCTGTTCACGTTTGTTACCGAACCAGTTTTCCACCTATTACTATGACCGTGCCGAACACAAGGTACTGGAACAGGATTCCCCCGGCTCGATCGACGGGGCGAACGATTTGCTGAATATCGTGAGCAAGCGTTCCGATAACCTGACGCTTGCCAGAAAGCCCAATACCCCGACCGAAGCCTTTATTCCGGATATGGGCAGCCTGATCGACCATACCAAAGGCCGGAAAGTGGTTACAGGCGGAAGGATGATGTATGTGCGGGGCGAATGCAAGACATGTGATGTCCGCATCGGACGCCTCGTCAGCGTTTCCATGCCGTCCAATTTAGGCGGCGCACATGTCGGAACCTACCGTGTGTACAGCGCAATGCACGAATTTGACCAGGCCGGG
>DBDL01000086.1 GCA_002293545.1 Lachnoclostridium sp. UBA933
TCAAAAATCCGAGCAGGCTATCGGCTTCCGTTGGTTTTTTAGGATTTTTTCCGTTAAGATAGGAGTAATTTTTTATATCCGCCACCATATATCCGGTCAATCCGAAATTCATCAGCGTGTTAAATTCCTGATTCAATGAAATACCCGCGACATGCTTCATTTGGAAAAATCGAACGGAATCCATTGTTTGCGAACGGTTTACAAACAAAGTGTCGGCAAATAAAGGATCGCCTATCTTATAAGTTTGATAGAAATTTGCGACACTGCCTAAATCTTTTTCATGGTACCTTTTACGGCTATTTTCCGATTGAAATGTGTATATGAATGAAGTAACCGGAATAAAAGTCTTTGCCGTCGAATCCTTGGTTATCTCCACGTCCCTTTCTATTCCGATATGGTATTTATAATTAAGGTATGTATTCCAGTTCCATAATTTGGAACGGACATTATTCCTGGGAAAAAAGACCGCCATATCCGGAGCATCCAAGTTTCCGTGTTCGCGTGGATTAGTAACTGTTGAGTCATTTACCAGCCCCCCGTTTTCAAAATTTTCATATCCGTTGAACGAAATGTTGGCCATTAAGTTATGATGCTTTCCCATATAACTTCCGAAGAAACCTGTATTATAGTGCTTGGTTGATTGGGAAGTATATGCTCCGTAGGCATTTATCCAGTCGCCATACATTCCTACGTTAACCGCTGGATTGATGTTTACGGCAAACACACCGTGTATACGGCTGGCTGACTTCCCTGTGGGACCGCCGGAAAAGTAGCCCAAGTTGGTATAGGGCAGTTTTGTGTCAAAATATCGTACCTCTTTTGACGGGGTATAGTATATTTCGTAGGGTTCAAAAAATAAGAACCCGGATTTCCGTTGCCTGTCAAAGAAAATCTTTGATCTGCCCGGCGAGCCGAGATTCCCGAGAAATTCTAATGCAATAGTATTTTTTTCAGCCGGATTGGTAATAATGAAATCTGTTATTAACGTATCTAAATCCACGGGTTTTACTGTTCCTAATATTCCGGAAGCAATCCAGCTGTTTGTACGCTGTATGTACTGTACCTTGTCGTTTGAATATAAACGCTTGGGTGTCTGGTCGCCGGATCCGGCAGCTTCAACTTCTTCTACCTCTTCGTGTTCATGTTCATGTTCGCTTTCGTGTTCGTAATAGTGGTAGTGTTCTTCCTGTGCGTAAACGAAAAACACAAAAAATAAACCGAATAGTATGCTTGCTATCTTTTTCATCGTTGCAAAGATACATTTTTTTATTTCTCCTTATAACAAAAAAGAGGTATAGGAATTAAAAAATTTACTAACTTTACAAGCCGAAATAAAAACGAAAAAATAAATTCAAAATATACACATACACATAATGAAAGTAGATGTTTTATTAGGGTTGCAATGGGGCGATGAGGGGAAAGGAAAAATCGTAGATGTCCTTACTCCTGATTATGATTTGATTAGTCGTTTCCAGGGCGGACCGAATGCGGGACATACATTAGAATTTGAAGGTCAGAAATATGTATTGCGTTCCGTTCCTTCGGGAATTTTCCAGGGAGGAAAAATCAATGTAATCGGGAATGGCGTGGTGCTTGACCCGGCTCTTTTCAAGCAGGAAATAGAAGGTCTGGAAGCATCCGGACACAACCTGGCTGAAAGACTGTACGTTTCCAAAAAGGCGCATTTGATTTTGCCGACCCACCGCTTGCTGGATGCCGCCTACGAGTCGGCAAAGGGAAGCGCCAAAATCGGCACTACCGGCAAAGGTATCGGTCCGGCCTATACCGATAAAGTCAGCCGTAACGGCTTGCGCGTGGGTGATATTCTCTGCAATTTTGAAGAAAAATATAAGGCAGCTGTTGCCAGGCACAAGGAAATCCTCAGTCATTTCGACTTTGAATACGATTTGGAAAGCATCGAGAAAGATTGGTTCGAAGGCATTGAAAAATTGAAAACATTCCAATTCATTGACAGCGAATTTATCATCAACGACATATTGGCAAGCGGCAAAAAAGTGCTGGCGGAAGGTGCACAGGGAACTATGCTGGATATTGATTTCGGTTCTTATCCGTTTGTAACCTCTTCCAACACAATTTGTGCGGGAGCCTGTACCGGATTGGGTGTTTCGCCCAAAAAAATCGGCGAAGTTTACGGTATTTTCAAAGCCTACTGCACGCGCGTAGGCAGCGGTCCGTTTCCTACCGAACTGCACAACGAAGAGGGCGATGAAATGCGCCGTCTGGGAAATGAATTCGGTTCCGTAACCGGCCGTCCGCGCCGCTGCGGCTGGATTGATCTGGTTGCTTTGAAATATGCCGTGATGATCAATGGCGTTTCGCAATTGATTATGATGAAAAGCGACGTACTGGATCAATTTCCAATAATCAAAGCCTGCGTAGCTTATAAAGTCAATGGCGAGGAGACAGATGAATTTCCGTTCGACATTACCGAAGGCGTAGAACCTGTTTACGCAGAACTGCCGGGCTGGAAAACCGATATGACCGGGATGCAGAGCGAAAACGAATTTCCGGAAGAGTTTAACAACTATATTGACTTTCTGGAAGATTATCTGGAAGTGCCGGTTAAGATTGTTTCCGTCGGACCGGACAGGGCACAAACGATTATTAGGTATGTAGAGTAAAGAGTAAAGAACAAAGAACAAAGAACAAAGATAAAAGAGCAAAGATAAAGGAGCAAAATTGAGCGACTTTAAAAATGTCTTTTTGTCTTTATTCTTTGTTCTTTTAATCTAATTTCAATAGGTATGTAGTAAAGAGTAAAGAACAAAGAGTAAAGAACAAAGATAAAGGAGCAAAATTGAGCGACTTTAAAAATGTCTTTTGTCTTTATTCTTTGTTCTTTTAATCTAATTTCAAAACAAATGAGCGACCAACGATACAATTTACGCGGTGTATCCGCCGGCAAGGAGGACGTACACAACGCGATTAAAAACATTGACAAGGGAATTTTCCCGAAGGCTTTTTGTAAAATAATTCCGGATATTCTGGGCGGAGACGCGGCATATTGCAACATTATGCACGCCGATGGCGCAGGAACAAAATCTTCGCTTGCCTACCTTTACTGGAAAGAGACCGGCGACTTGTCGGTATGGAAAGGCATTGCGCAGGACGCATTGATTATGAATATCGATGATTTGCTTTGTGTCGGGGCAACGGACAATATCTTAGTGTCATCGACTATCGGGCGAAACAAGCTGCTGATACCGGGCGAGGTTATTTCTGCCATCATCAACGGAACCGATGAGCTGCTTGCAGAACTTCGCGGGATGGGAATCGGCGTATTTGCCACCGGAGGTGAAACCGCCGATGTGGGCGACCTGGTGCGCACCATCATTGTCGATAGCACGGTTACCTGCCGGATGAAGCGCTCGGATGTGATAGACAATGCCCGCATTCAAGCCGGCGATGTGATTGTGGGACTGGCATCTTACGGACAGGCATCTTACGAAAAAGAGTACAACGGCGGGATGGGCAGCAACGGGCTTACTTCTGCCCGCCACGATGTTTTTGCCAACTATCTGGCGCAAAAATATCCGGAGAGTTATGATGTGGCGGTTCCTTCGGACTTAACCTATTCCGGAAAGCTGAAATTGACGGACGAAGTCGCCGGTTCGCCTCTAAACGCGGGGAAATTGGTACTTTCGCCAACGCGGACGTATGCGCCTGTTATCAAAAAAATATTGGACGAAATGCGTCCGGAGATTCACGGAATGGTGCATTGTTCGGGCGGTGCACAAACGAAAGTGCTGCATTTTGTGGAAAATCTGAAAATCGTAAAAAACAACCTGTTTTCTGTTCCGCCGTTATTCAAGACGATCCGGGAGCAATCGGGTACGGACTGGAAAGAAATGTACAAGGTTTTTAATATGGGGCACCGTATGGAAATCTACGTTCGTCCGGAAATAGCGTCACAAATTATCGAAATTTCAAAATCGTTTAATATTGAAGCTCAAATTGTTGGCTTTGTGGATAAGTCAGATAAGAAGGAGCTGTTGATTGAGAGCGAATTTGGGCGTTTTGAGTATTAAAAGATAAATTATTTCCCACAAAGGCACAAAGAGCACAAAGGTCATAAAAAAAACTTTGTGCTCTTTGTGTCTTTGTGGGAAATTCAAATTATAATATTTCTTGTAAATTATCTGATTTACAGTGTGCTACCATTCTTGCATAAATCAAAATATGCCGTTCAAGGCAATACCGGATATTTTCATTAATTAATCCTTGTTTATTTAACTAAATTTTTTCATAAAAATAAAAACAAAAATGCTTCCGGATGTGTTATACCCGGAAAGAAATAAATCTTTTCTTTAATCTAAGAGTCTTTTTGGATTAATTAAACACCACCGTTATACGCTTTTGTCGCATTTTTTTAACTCCTGATGCGAATCATTAGTTCAAACAGTTTCTAAAAAATGACGCTTGGGAAGAAATATGAAACAGTAAAATTTAATTAGTATTTCTTCTTTGTAAAAAAATATTGCAATTCTTTAACTAAATAATATATTTTATGAAAAAAAATTTCTTTCTGTTTATTGCATTATGTCTTGCGCACACAGGACTTGCGCAACTAAAAGTAAACAATGTTGGCAATGCTGCAATTGGTGGTGAACCCTTATCTAATGCCAAGCTGAGTTTTTATAGCGATAATACATCACCCACTACTTACGGATTGTACAGTGTTTTGGATAATTATGTTGCTCATTGTCAGTATGGTAAATCTTTGTATGGTGCTTATTTTAAAAATAAGCTGTCTGATCCGGCGGGAGGAACTTCATGTGGTACATCTTATGGAGTATTTATAGACAACGATGTGGCTTCATATAGTGGTCATAGTTATGGAGTTTATGTAAACAACAAGGGAAACCATTATTCCGGAAATTCATACGGATTTTATGCAAACAGTACGATTGATGGCTATGGTGGTATTGCGTATGGTGCCTATTTTTCTGCGTCTACCGCTACTAGCCGTCATACTGTTTATGGTATTTATTCGACTGTTTCGGGTACTAATGCCGGCAATCTATATGCCGGTTATTTTACCGGAGGTAAAGTAGTCATAATGAATGGCAGTGTAGGTATAGGTAAACAACCAACAGCAGGTTTGCTGGATGTTGCCGGAAGTATTGCCGTAAATGGTTCCGTTGTGATTACTTCGGACGAACGCCTGAAAAGCGCCATAAAACCATTATCTGATGAAAAAGAAAAACTCTATCTATTACAGGGAAAATCCTATAAAAAAACGCTTCCGCCTATAGAGGTAAAAGAAGATTCCCTATCTGCAACGAAAAAAACAGAAGAGAAAAAAGAGCTAATCGAATTTTCGGAATATGGTTATTTAGCTCAGGAACTAAAAGAGGTTTTTCCCGATTTGGTAAGCCTGGACTCAATCGGTTATTATTCGGTTAATTACATTGGGCTGATTCCTGTTATTGTTGAAGCTTTGAAAGATCAACGGTCGGAAAACGAAGAAAAACAGATCCAAATCGAAAAGCAACAGACGCAGATAGAAAAGCTACTGGCTGAAAATGAAAAACAACAGATTCAAATAGATGAACAAAGAGAACAAGTCAAACAACTGGTAAAATTGATGGGTATAAAATCTATTGACAAAAAAGCGTTTGAAGAAAACGGCATAGAATCCATTCCGCT
>DBDL01000083.1 GCA_002293545.1 Lachnoclostridium sp. UBA933
TTTTTACCTCTCTTCTTAACCGTGAGCTTCCTCGGAAATTAAATAACCCATCAAAGCAGGCGTCGGAGAGGATATCCAAATCACATCATCCCCCCCATAAAAACGAGAAAGCATGATTACAAAATAATTACAAATTTGAAAAACACTTGACAAATATAAAGTCACCCAATAATCGCCGAGAACAGCATTTTTAACTGCTGTATCTCATACAAAGGCGGTTTTTTTAATGTTAGGTTACTTCACTCCACATGAACAGTACGTTCGGTTCGCGTTAGGCGAACTCAAACAACTTTCACAAGCCCGGCCGGATCAAATCAACGAGCATAAGGAAGCTATTCTAAAAATGCTCATTCTTAACCTTGATCCCCTTGAAGCGGCAATCGCTTCGCTTTACCCGCCAATCGGGAGAACGGCTGAACTGCAAATGGAAATCTTCCGTTCGCTCGTGTTGATGAAGCACATGCACGTCCCTTTAAACAACTGGGTGGAGAAGCTCACTAATAATCCTGTATTACGCGCTGTTGCTGGGTTTTCACCTGAGAATATGCCGAGCACTTCATCTTATTACGACTTAATCAACCGTATCGTCCCGCTTGACGAACGCCCAACGACAAAACCCGTCAAACGCAAGCCCAGAACAAAACTGGGTAAAAATGAAAAGCTACCGCCCAAAAATCCTAACATCACCGCCAAACTCGCCGAGTTTATCCTTTACGATGAAAAGCATTTCTTGCGCCGTCTTTCCGGGCGTGCAGAGCGGTTCTTGCAGAAAATCTTTGCCCAAGTCGCCGTCGTTCCTTCTATTAATATGGGCTTGATTCCTAATGAAGTTGACATCTCCGGCGACGGTACTTGTATTGAAACGGGGGCTTCTCACTATGGAAAGAAAATCTGCGACTGTGCCAAAAACGGTAACTATAAATGCGATTGCCCCCGAAAATTCTCAGACCCCAATGCTACTTGGGGCTGGGATAGCTCAAAAGAACAGTGGTTCTATGGCTATACCGGTTACTTTATTTCTACCTACAACAAAGACCTGAAAACAGATTTACCACTCTACATCAGGTTTGTTGAAGCAAGCAGACATGATAGTGTTTCCGCTATTGTCTCCCTCGCGGAGTTTGGTGAATTATACCAGCAGTTTAACGTGAATACCTTTATCTCAGACAGTGCCTCCGATAACTATGCTACATACGAGCTGCTTAACCATTGGGGAATTAATGCTGTTATCGCCCTTAACTCTAAAAACAAAGGCCAAGCTACTTACCCAACCGCTTTATCCGTTGATAATCACGGTCGTCCCACTTGCCCCGGCGGACGTCAAATGACTTTCTTTGGTTTTTGTCGTGACCGCTGCCGCTTGAAATGGCGCTGTCCGAGGGTAACTAAGGGCTTGGAACCTTGTGATGCGTGTGATTCATGTTCAAAATCTCCTTATGGCAGAGTCATTTATACTAAACCTAATTGGGACTTGCGTCTTTTTACTTGTATTCCGCGCGGTTCCGACGAGTGGAAAGATAAAATGAAACAACGAACCGCCGCTGAACGTGTTAATAATCGCATCTTGAATGATTACGGTATTGAGCATGATGCTCAGCGTGGTAAGAAAAGGATTGCTTTCTTTTCTTTTGTCGCGGCTATTAATGTCCACCTTGATGCACAGTGTAAGTTTCTTGCCGAACATCCACCACTAGACTTTTCACACGTGTTCAACTTTCTTAAAGAACATATATTAATTTCGGCGGCGTAAATTTGCTTTAGTATTCTACAAGAACCTCCGTTCTTTTCTTTCTGGCGCTTGTTACTTTTCCTTGCGCCTTGATTCCACGCGCTCTTTTTTCACGGTTTTCCTTTTGGCTTTTCGTTATCTGTAGCCTGCTTTTTTGTTTTTCTTAACTTGTCTCGTTCATTTGTCATGGTCGGGTCATTTTTCGCCTTTATTGACAGGAGTTTCCGTGGTTACTCTTTGCTTTATATTTTTTTATTATAACATGAGCACATATANNAAAATTACCGAACTGAACGCTTTCGTTGCTAAACAGCGGCAGGGATTCAACCTCGATTTGCGTTTCCGTTATCGTTATGCTCTCGGTTGTGTCCTCTGTCACATCCTCTGTTGCCTCCGTTTCCGTCTCCGTTGCCGCTTCCTCTGCGGCGAAGGAATACACCGCCGTCAGCAGTGTGAAAATAATTGTTAAAAGTAAAAACTTTTTCATAATGAGTCTCCTTTTTGTTTTGTATTTTTATTCCGCGAACTGGCTTTCATAAAGCTCGCGGTAAATGCCGTTTTGCCGTATAAGCTCCCCGTGCGTCCCGCTTTCGCGGATTAACCCGTCCTTCATTACAAGTATAACATCCGCGTTTAAAACAGTGGATAACCTGTGCGCGATAATTATACTTGTCTTGCCCCGGCTTACCCGCTCGGTTACGCGTTGAATCTGCTTTTCTATAAGCGTGTCCACCGAGGAAGTAGCTTCGTCCAAAATAAACACGGGCTGGTCGCAAAGGAACGCGCGCGCTATATTTATAAGCTGTTTCTGCCCCTGAGACAGCCCGCCGGAATCGTTGTAAAGCACGGAATCATAGCCGTCCGCC
>DBDL01000093.1:0-817 GCA_002293545.1 Lachnoclostridium sp. UBA933
CGCACCCGCACACGAAGCTTCCCAATGCTATTACTCCGATCATCAGCAAAGCGGCATGAAGAAAAAATTCATCCGGCAGAATTTTAATCACAGGGTCTATGTTCGGGTCAAACAGCCAATAATCATTGTTAAAAATCAGTTTATGCACCGCTACAAAAACCGAATCCCACCATACAGCCACTGCAAATCCCAATAACAGCGGGACCGCAATGGTTGTCACTGCCGTATATTTCAGAAATCTCCAGTCATTTTCTTTCTTTTTTATCTTATAAATAAGCAGACATACAGAAAGCAATAATGACACCAGCAATAGGATTACGATTTTATGTACCAGTTCCTTTACTTCACGAAAATGAATTCCGGCATTCAAAGACAGCGGAAGCGTCGGTAATGTCAGCTCCCTTGCAGATATGCTTTGGCAGTAGTCGATAATGGCATCATAATTGCTGCGTATTTCTTCTTCCGGCAAACCGCTTTTTTCTTCGATATCCAAATAATAAATATCAAAATAATACAGCGTACGAGAATAAAAGGTACTTACAACAGCAAAGGTAATAATAAAAACCGTACCGGTCATCGTCAACATAATATTTGTCTTCATAATCATGCACTTCCTTTTTCCATAATGACAGCCTCATCTTATTATATCAAATAAAAACTTGGTTTGCCAAACTTTTATTACCTTGAACTGCTAAATTTTCATTGACTTTTTAGCATATTTCCTTTATAATTTAGTGTACTATTACATGTAGTACACTTGATTGATTACGATGCTATTTGAAAATTCAGAAGGGAGATTACGGTATGTTTTCGATTG
>DBDL01000093.1:854-5218 GCA_002293545.1 Lachnoclostridium sp. UBA933
TGATTCAGATTCCTTCTGTTCGCAATCTATCCCTTCAGCTTGCTATCAATCCCAACACCATTCAAAAAGCGTACAATGAACTCATCAGCAGAGGATTGATTTTTTCGGTTCCGGGACGGGGATGTTTTGTTGCGGAAAACGCATTGGAGCTTATCCAGGAACGCAAACGGGAAAGACTGCGTGATTTAGACGATTTAGCCGAGGAGCTGGCACTGGCGGGAGTACCAATTGAAACAGTCAATAAGCACATTCGTTCTGCTTACCGGAAAACGAACGCAGAGAACGGAGGAAAAAATGATTCAAGCGACTGACTTATCAAAATATTTTGGAAGTTTCCCTGCATTGAAACAGATTACATGCAATATCCCGAAAGGAAGCATCTGCGGTCTTGTTGGCTCAAACGGTGCCGGAAAATCCACATTATTGCGTTTGATGACGGGAATCTATCAGGGAGAAACCGGTAGTATGAAGATTGAAAACCAACCGGTATATAATAATGCACTGATTAAATCAAAGATTGCTTTTGTTCCGGACGCCCTCTATTTCCTCCCCGGTTCCAATATGCTACGCATGGCAAAATTTTACCGTGCTTTTTATCCTGACTTTGACACGGCAAGATTTGAACAGTTGAGTAAATTATTTGACTTGAATACCAAACGGCCGCTGAACACATTTTCCAAGGGAATGCGCCGGCAAGCAGCTGCCATTCTGACTCTTTCCGCCCGCCCTCTTTATATGTTTTTTGACGAAACCTTTGACGGATGGGACCCTATCGTACGGAACCTTGTAAAACGGTTAATCTATGATGATGTGATTGAACGAAAGGCAACTGCCGTCATTACTTCTCATTCCCTGCGTGAACTGGAAGACCTCTGCGACCGCCTTGCACTGATTCATAAAGGCAGATTGGAATTGGAAAGCGATATCCAAAACCTGAAAACTTCGCTTTTTAAAATACAAATTGCATTTTCTGACGAGTATGATAAATCGCGGTTTGAACAAATTGATATCCTGCACTACAGTCAAAACGGCTCCGTAGCAAAAATAATCATAAGAGGGGACAGGGATAAGATACTGCAAATGCTGAGAAAAATGAATCCGCTGCTGCTGGATACGATATCCTTATCTCTGGAAGAAATCTTTACCTATGAAATGGAGTCGTTCGGTTATCTATTTTCTGATATTATAGGAGGTTCGCATAGAAATGAAGAAGATATTTTTTAGTTTTTCCGTATATCGTGACGCGTTCCGGCAATTACGGACGATCGGCATTGTGGGTACCTGCATTCTCACACTGGGTGCCCTTGTTTCTCCCCTGCTTTTTTTGGGGGAAACCATAAACAAAAACAACGTCATTGACTATGCGAAGAATGTCACCTTATACGATGATAATATTACCATTGTCATTTCTTTTATTGCTTTTGCACCTTTTTTGACGCTTTATTTGTTTCATTTTCAAAATAAACGCGGAAGCAGTGACATTTATCATTCGTTTCCCATACGGCGGATTTCCCTGTTTTTCAGTTTTTGGGGGGCGATTGTAACATGGATTGTCATTGCCCTCCTGATATCCAACAGTATTCCAATGGTTATATGGCTGTCCCTAAGCAAGCACTGCAGCATTCACGTCTTCGGTGTACTCGTTACCCTGCTCAATATGTTCGCCTCCTCCGTACTTGTGTCCGCTGCGATTGCATTGGCAATGAGTTTGACCGGAACTTTATTTTCAAATATTGTTGTTTCCCTGCTGATTCTTTTTTTACCGCGGCTGATTATATTGGCGTTTACAATGCTTTTAGATTCCAGTCTGCCAATAACGAACGGCATCCCGGTTATCTCCGTATTAAGCTCGTCTTATAATGTTGTTACGGATTTTTGTTTCAGTGTCATTCATATGCGCAAGGATACCCCTTTTACTTTTGCCGGGGGCGGTATTTATACACTTGTCCTGGCTGTTATTTATATTGGTTTTGCCGCATATCTATTCCATCACAGAAAAAGTGAAAATGCGGAGCGCTCCGCAGGCAATCAAATAGCCCAGACTATTTACCGGCTCTCCTGTGCGATGATTGTCTGCCTGTTCCCCTGTTACTTTATTGTATCCTATTATTTTAAGAATCCGTTTTTTACAAACAGCGGAAGCCTGATATCCATTGTTCTCTTATACTTGCTCGCTGTCTTGGTATATTTTTTGTTTGAGTTGATAACAATGCACAAATGGAAAAAACTAGCCTCTGCGATTCCCGCTTTGGGTATTTTGGTCTTAATGAATCTTGCTTTTATTTTTTCAGTTATTTCCGTATATGACCATACGCTGCATACCGTCCCGGTGCCTGACGAAATTCGTTCTGTCAGACTGCTGCCGACTCCCGATCAATTGTATCAGAGTGACAACTCACTATATTATGAAAACAGCTATGACGAAAATAATACGTTATTTTTAAAACAAAGCGGCATTAAATTGAAAGACCCGGTTATATTAAAAATGATATCCGACCAATTGTCATCTTCTATTTTTATGATTCGCAAGGGTTATCCTATCGCTTATGACGCAGTAGAAGCTTCCTTTGCGATTGAACTGTCGGACAAAACCATATACCGGAATATCGGATTGTCAAAGCTGGATGAACAGCTCCTTTATGAATGCCTTTCCAAAAAGAAAGAATTCAGGGATATTTATACCTATTTACCGGATATCGGCGAAAACGCGGCTTCTGTAAAAATAGACGGGTTAAATAAAGCAGATTCCGAAAAGGTATACCGTCAATTACAGGAAGAACTTCCTGATGTAAAATTTGAAGAACGATATAAGATGATGGGCGGTTCCCTGAAAGAATCAAAACAAGAAAATCCTTCCATTCACATTTCCATTTCCTCTTATTACGGGTTAAAGCAGACCTCTATTGATTTTAACCTTTCAAAAGCCGTGCCGAAAACCTATCAGCTCTTTATCAGCAAAGTGAACCGGGATGAAAATCTTATGAAGATTCGGGATACGCTGAATTCCGCCTCTAAATCCATGGTAAAATCGACATTATATGTCTTTCATTCGGACCCTAAGGACGAACACTCCATTGCCAAATATGATTTGGATTCTTTATCCGCCAAAGAAGCGGCATATATCAATAAATTGATTGACGCACTGCAGCTGGTGAAAAAGAAGCCGTTTCAGATCAATAAGAAAGTGACAAGACTGGAATTGATTCCTCACATTATCACCGGAAAAGCGCAGATAACGAAATACGATTACGATTATGAAAATCCGGTTATTTATTATATGAATCAAATTTGAGAAGGCTCCCAAGCAATGAAAAAAGCGGCTGGCTGAAAAATGCAGCCGCTAACGTTTGCGGATCAGGCTTTGCTCCGCAATTGAGAACTTTCCTATAAGGTAAAAAAAACAACTCCGTAAATTCCTGCGGAGTTGTTTTGTACCATCATCTTTTTGAGAATTGCGGCGCTCTTCTCGCCTTCTTCAATCCATATTTCTTTCTTTCTTTCATCCGTGAATCCCTGGTCAAATAACCTTCTTTTTTGAGTGCGGGACGATAATCCGCATCTGCCTGATTCAACGCTCTGGAAAGACCGTGACGGATTGCTCCTGCCTGCCCGGTAAACCCGCCGCCGCGAACTGTCACCGTCACATCAAATTTATTTGTCGTTTCTGTTAATTCCAACGGCTGACGAACGATTAATTTCAATGTTTCAAGTCCAAAGTAATCATCAATCGGTCNNTTTATTAATTATGATTTTGCCCGTTCCCGGTACTAGGTACACACGTGCAACACTGCTTTTTCTTCTTCCTGTTCCATAAAATTTTGCTGCTGCCAATGCCTATTCTCCTTTCCTGATTAAAATTCCAATACTTCCGGTTTTTGTGCCGCATGTTCATGCTCCGCTCCCGCATAAACATGTAACTTTTTCAGCATCTGTCTTCCAAGAACCCCTTTCGGAAGCATCCCCTTTACCGCATGTGTAATTACAAATTCCGGTTTTTTGGCTAACATCGTTTTCAGATTCGTTTCTTTCAGATGTCCGACATATCCTGAATGACTATGATAAAGCTTCTGTTCTAATTTTTTTCCGGTTACAGCAACCTTTTCGGCATTGATTACGATTACATAATCACCGGTATCAATATGCGGTGTAAATATCGGTTTGTTTTTACCTCTCAAAACACTTGAGATTTCTGATGCCATACGTCCCAAGGTCTTGCCGTCTGCATCTACGACATACCATTTTCTTTCCACTTTTGATGGATTTGCCATATAACTTTTCATCCTTAAAGTCCTCCTTTATAAGAATGGTAAACATTATTGTTTAATGAAATCAACGATTCATACCTTAACCGGGGCATTGGTTCA
>DBDL01000110.1:0-9212 GCA_002293545.1 Lachnoclostridium sp. UBA933
CGGGGCGAAGTGTACGATGCGGCGGTGGATTTGCGGGCCGAATCCAAAACCTTCGGTCAGTGGTTCGGCGTGGTTTTGTCGGCGGAGAATAAAAAGCAGTTTTATGTTCCGGAAGGGTTTGCACATGGATTTTTGGTTCTTTCGGAGGAGGCGGAGTTTGCCTACCGCTGTACGGAATTTTATCACCCGGAGGATGAGGGCGGTATTATATGGAACGACCCGGATATCGGGATTGAGTGGCCGGTTCAGGATGGGACACAGATTATTTTGGCGGACAAGGATAAAAAACTGCCGGGCTTTCAAGAATGGAGAAACGATTTAACATGAGAACAGGAATACTCTTTGATTTGGACGGTACGCTGTGGGATTCCTCGGAGCAGGTTGTAGAATCATGGAATCGGGTGCTGGATAAGAGTGATGACGTAGATTACTTGATTACCCGTGAAGATATGTTCTCCGTAATGGGAAAAACGATGGATCAGATTATGGAAATCCTTTTTCCGAAGCTGTCGTCCGAACGGAGAACAGAACTGCTGAAACGGTGCTGTGAAGAAGAGGAGCGGTTTTTAGCCGAAAAAGGTGCGGTCTTATTTCCGGACTTGGAAGATACATTAAAAACACTGTATAAGGACTATGACTTGTTTATCGTCAGCAATTGTCAGAGCGGGTATATCGAAACCTTTCTTGAGGCACATCATATGAGCGGTTATATAAAGGATATTGAGTGCTGGGGGAATACCGGCAAAGAAAAAGGCGAGAATATCCGTATTATTATGAAACGGAACGGGTTGGAACATGCCGTTTATGTAGGGGATACACAGGGAGATAGAGAAGCTGCGGCGCTGGCGGGTATTCCTTTTATTTATGCAAGCTATGGATTTGGAAAGGCAGAGCAATACGATTATGTAATCCGATCACTGAAAGAACTGCCGGGACGATTGGGGGAAGTGGTTTTTGCTTAAGCTGTTGAAGTATCTTCGCGGATATAGAAGGGAAAGTATTACGGGACCTCTGTTTAAACTGACAGAGGCAGTTTTTGAGCTGATTATTCCGCTTGTAATCGCAAGTATGATTGACACGGGGATTGCCGGGAAGGATATCGGATATATTCTTTGGATGGGTTTGATTATGATCCTGCTCGGTGTGCTTGGTCTGTTATGTTCCCTGACGGCACAGTATTTTGCGGCAAAAGCGGCGGCAGGGTTCGGGACAAAATTGAGAAATGACTTAATGGAGCAAATCAACCGCTTTTCCTATACGGAACTGGATCGGATGGGAACGGCCGCATTGATTACCGGAATCACAAACGATACACATCAGGTACAGACCTCTGTAAATCTGGCGCTGCGGTTGTTCCTGCGGGCGCCGTTTATCGTTGTCGGGGCAGTGATAATGGCATTTACGGTTCATCCGGGTTTGGCAGTTATTTTTGTCTTACTTGTTCCGGTATTGTGTATCGCGGTTTTTGGGATTATGTTTTTGGGACTTCCGGTATTTCGGAAAGTGCAAAGCAAGTTATCGGAAGTGCTTCTTATCGTCAGGGAGAACCTTACCGGAGCAAGGGTTGTTCGTTCCTTTGCAAGAGAAGATGATGAAAATAAAAACTTCCGGGAAAGAAATAACCAGCTAAAAGAGCTTCAGCTCCGGGCGGGAAAAGTATCAGGTTTACTTGGTCCGATTTCTATCATTCTTGTAAACGCCGCCGTTTTGCTTGTGTTATGGTCCGGCAGCACGGAGGTTGAGAGCGGAAATCTGACGCAGGGTCAATTGGTTGCTTTGTTGAATTATATGATGCAGATATTGGCTGCGCTTGTTGCGTTTGCTTTTTTAATCATGAGTATTACAAAAGGTTTCGGGGCGGCAGCACGTGTCGTGCAAATACTTGAAGTGGAGCCGACAATAATACCAGAACCGGGAAATCATAAAGAAATACACAATTCCACAGTTGTAGAATTGAAAAATATTTCCTTTGCTTATGCCGGTGCCAAGTTAAATGCACTGCGGGGAATTTCACTGCGCATCAGCCGGGGGCAGACGGTTGGGATCATCGGAGGAACCGGTGCCGGAAAATCAACCCTGATTCAATTAATAACCGGTTTTTATCCAGTGAAAGAGGGAAAGATATGGGTCAACACAAAAAAAATAGGAGTGGTACCGCAGCAGGCGGTTTTATTTGCCGGAACGGTCCGTGAGAATATGAGATGGGGGAAAGCCGATGCCCAGGACGAGGAAATATGGAATGCAATGGAAGCTGCACAGGCAAAAAAGTTTATTGAGGACAAGGGAGAGGGTCTTGATTTTTTGCTGACCGGAGGCGGAAAAAACCTGTCCGGAGGACAGCGTCAGCGCCTGACAATTGCCAGAGCACTCGTCGGCGAGCCGGAATTGTTGATTATGGATGACAGTGTTTCGGCACTGGATGCTTTCACAGAACGAAAGGTAAGGGAATCCCTTAAAACAAAAGCAAAGCGGCTGACCGTGTTACTTATTTCACAGAGAGTAAAAACAATCATGAATGCCGATATTCTTATCGTTATGGAGGAAGGGAAAATAATCGGTGCCGGATCACACGAGGAACTGATAGGAACTTGTCCGGTCTATGAAGAAATTTGCGGCTCTCAGCTTTCGGGAGAAAGACGGGAGGTGACTTCATGAGGAAAGAACAAAGCGGATTGGCAGTAAGACGGCTCTGGAAATATGTATCCGTGCACAAGCGGTTTTTATATGGTTCTTTCCTATTTTCCCTGCTGTCGGTAATCCTGACATTATATACGCCGATACTGATCGGTCAGGCGGTGGACTATGCAGTTCGCAAAGGAGAAGTGGATTTTAAAAATTTAGGAAGAACCATCGTCATTCTGGCTGCCGTCATGATGACAGCGGCAGTCTGCCAATGGGCAGTGACATTATGCAATAATAAATTAGCCTATCTCACCGTTCGGCATATCCGGAATGATGCCTTTTGGCATTTGCTTATCCTTCCGCTGAAGACGCTTGACGAGCGTCCGCACGGCGAATATATTAACCGGATCATAAACGATGTTGACCGGATGTCGGACGGACTGCTGATGGGTTTTTCCCAATTGTTTACCGGTATCATCACGATTGCCGGTACATTATTTTTCATGCTTCGTATCAATGCACCCATTACCCTGTTAGTTGTAATCATCACACCCGTATCACTTTTTGCGGCAAATTATATCGCCAAAAAAACATACCATATGTTTCGGCTTCAATCAGAGATACAAGGAGAAATAACCGGATTTATTGAGGAGATGGTCGGGAACCAAAAAGTTGTGAAAGCCTTTGGATACGAAGAACGTTCTCAAAAAAGGTTTGAAGAACTGAATCATAAGTTCGGGAATCATATGCTGAAAGCAACCTTTTATTCTTCCGTTACCAACCCTGCGACGCGTTTTGTCAACGGACTGGTTGCGGCAAGTGCCGCCATTCTGGGAGCAGTGATGGTAATCAAAGGGCGAATCAGTGTCGGACAGCTTTCCGGTATTTTATCCTATGCCAATCAATACACAAAACCCTTCAATGAAATATCCGGAGTGATTACCGAGTTGCAAAATGCTTTTGCTTCGGCAAGCCGCGTTTTTGCATTGATGGATTTGATACCGGAAAAACCGGATAGTCCAGACTGCTTTACGCTGACCGGGGAGAATACCTCCGGCAGTGTCACGTTGGAACATGTTTCCTTTTCCTATACGGAGGGAAAAAGATGGATGGAAGATATCAATTTTGAAGGATTGCCCGGACAAAGGATTGCGGTGGTAGGACCGACGGGCTGCGGAAAGACAACATTGATTCATTTGCTTATGCGTTTTTACGAAATTGGCGGCGGTGAAATCAGAATCAGCGGCAAGCCGATTGATAAAATAACAAAAAGCAGCCTGCGCAGGGCTTACGGCATGGTATTACAGGACACTTGGCTGAAATGCGCTTCCGTTGCCGAAAATATTTCTTACGGAAAACCGGAAGCGGTCCGTACAGAAATTATCCGTGCGGCAAAGTTGGCACATGCGCATTATTTTATCGAACGCCTGCCGGAGGGTTATGACACGATGATATCGGAATCCGGCGGAAATCTTTCCGCCGGGCAGAAGCAGCTGCTTTGTATCGCCAGAGTCATGCTTGCGCTTCCCCCGATGCTCCTGCTTGACGAAGCAACGTCGTCAATTGATACGAGAACAGAAATTCGTATTCAAAAAGCGCTTGTGCAAATGATGAAAGGACGGACGAGCTTTATTGCCGCCCATCGTCTGTCCACAATCAAGGAGGCAGATATTATTTTGGTTATGAAAGACGGCAGAATCGCCGAGAGAGGAACACACAGTGAATTAATAGAAAAAAAAGGATTCTATGCGGAGTTATTCTGTGAGGATTGAGAAAGTATCCGCGGGCGCGTTTCTCAGCCGCCCGCTTTTTTAGTAGCCCGAATCAGCCCTTTCCGAAAATACGGCGGTTCAAAGGGTTTTGCAAAAAACAGCATATAACCTTTGGAAAATTCAATGGAGAAACCGAGCTCAGTCAAATATTTACTGAGTATTTCCGCATCATCTTTCTTGTGATATGTGCAGACAGCAATTTTAAGATCCGGGCTGTTCTCAATTGTTTTTTTTGCTCCTTTCAGTGCGGAAAGCTCCGCACCCTCAATATCTATCTTAATGAAATTAACCGGATTCCCGCCGGTGATTTCATCAATGGTTGCCGTTTCATGATCAGAAGAACTGCCTNNAATAAATTCTACCTTGTCCCGCCATGGCTGGAACGTGCTTTCGTGAGCTTCCGACCATTCAGGCAGCGGTTCAACAACATATGCCTTTTTGCATAATTCGATGTTTTCCAATGCAAAATTTGCTTCTGCCGCGCCGATATCCATAATAATATCACCCGGTAAGACACGGAAAGTATCCGTCATGTAACAATGGGGTGAATCCGGGTGCTGTTCAATAAAATAGAACGACAGANNCATATCATGGATTGGATAATATAATCGTTTGTCATGGACAATGATATAAGGAATATTATTGTTTTTATCCATATAAATATCTGTTTTTTCATCCGAAGTACGAAGGATATCCGGATAGGGGTAATTATAGTTTAAATAAAATAACGGTGACATTACATATTTCAAAGGTTCCATAATATCTTCAGGCATATCTTTGAAAGGAATTGACATATAGTAATCAATGATAATCTGTGCGGCTTCAAATACATAGTCTTTAAAATGCGGAATATTTATTTTGCCCGTTGTCTTGTACTGGATCACTTCCTGATAGTATAGGACAAAAGGATAAAAAATTTCAATTTCAGCTTTTGAAAACTGGGATAGTCCTTCATTTATAATTTGAATACCGGTAATCGCATTTGCATAGTCCTGAAGATTTTTCCATACCATAATTAACTTGACGGGAAGTTCCATCTGATTTGGATATTTGTCCATCGCATCTAAGATTAAATTTTCAGCGGTAAGATCGCCGGAATATGTTTTCATTTGAATGAGTTCGGATATCATGGCAACCGTATCTTGATAAGAAGATGTATGATCCGCATCTGCCCCGTATTCTTTCAAAAAAACATCCCGGTAGCCAAAGTATGCTTGATCTTGGAGAAGTGAACTGGAATGGGTGTCATGCAGAGCCCATATTTTTTCTGAATTCGGAATGATAATTTGATATCCGCGGCGTATAAATTCCCGGCTTTGTGATGCGTCATAAAAATGCCACTTATCAAATAAATCCTCGCGCCACGGGATATCCTTTGATGTGATCATCAGAACACCGTCAATGACCTGGGCAGAAACAAAAGGTTCGGTCATAGGTTTTTCAGGCAGCGTCATATAGATGTGATCCAAGTAAACACGATAATACTTGCTTTTATCAAGATTTACCCACCACATTCCGCCGGAAGGAAAATCGGTGGTCCCGGCAATTCCAATCATACCGATATTTTCATCCATTGCAAAATATTCTAAAATTTCATAGAGCATATCCGGATTGATTAAAAAGATATCTTGATGCATATAAATTTTATATTTACCGACAGCTTTTTTCATACCCTGATTATAACCGGAGGTCATACCGGAAGCGTCAAATACCGGAACGATTTCAATCGTATAACCGGGAGGTATTTTTAAATTCCTGATATAATGCAAAATCTCTTTGAACATTATCGTATTGTTGACACATAAAATAAAACTGAACGTATGATCCGGATCTGCCGTTGGCAGGGAAATATCTGCCGGTTTATCAGAACTTATTTTATGATAATCCCAGTTAGAAATCTGATCGGAAAAATCATCGGACTCATGGGGTTTCAAATGTCCCGAAAAAGCGGTAAGCGCAAAACCGGACAGCTTATTTTTTATAATAAAGTCAATGGCTTCGGCTTGTAGGCAGTGCGGCAAAGAAAATTGTATTCTGCGCAGATAAAACTTAAAAGTATAATAAAATTCCCGGATACTGTCCATTGTTTTGAGATTTTCCAGGATTGGTTTTTCGCCCAATTCGGCGGCATGTAAACTGATATTAGAAAAAATTAGAAGAATCGTCAAATCGTCATTTACATAGGAGGAATCTGAGTTTACTTCATTGTTTTCAAAAACAGTGCTCATAATAAAGTCGTGTGCTAAATGATAATGATTCTTTTGTATTAATGCAATCGCTTCCTGTATAATACAATCCTGAATTTCAGAAATAACAATGTTACCTTCATAAACATTCTGAAACATATCAAGATACGTTTCCGCAGATTCTTTTTCACTTTCCGTGCCGCTGAGATGATGCGCCCTCCGGTAGCAAAGCATGGCCCGGTTGAAATCGGAATCTGTTTCAAACAGCTGCCCCAATTCGAAAAATGCCGGAGAAGAAAAAGGATTTTCTGATAAAAGTTTTGATATTTTATTATTTTTGTCAGACATTTGACAATCTCCTTTTTATTTTATATATTTTCTGTTATTCTATGTAGTCCAATCATCCTTTGAAACACAGAATATGAATTATAAACACAGGATGCCGCTTACGAAAAAGCAATGGCTGTCATTTGTGCTATTTGTTTTGTATAAGTATGGTTTTTCGCAACCTTTTGATAACCATTGTCTGCTATTTTCTGCCGCTCCTTGTCGTGAGCCAGATAATATGCCGCCTTTTCCAAAAGTTCTTCCCTACTGCTGTAGAATACAAAATCCACGTCCGGTTCAAAGTGAAGCAGGAAGTTTTCCTGATAGTTTGTGAGCAAAAACCCGCCGGCGCCCATAATATCAAACGCACGGAGCGGAATACCCGTCTGAATACTCCGCAACGTAATATTCAGATTGATTTTGCTCGCTTTAAAAACCTTGGGCATAACATCCATGTACGACGCGTAACCGCAGTTTTTACAGCTGCCCGCTTCGGCATTTGGATTTGATGTATATAATTTCGTCGGGAAATAAGACGATAATACCGTCAGCATTTCTTTTCGTTCCAAAGAAGTGATTTTCCGGCATAATATATGATCGGCATACGAATCCGGAAGTGTCATGAAATGCAGGGAATCCGTGTTGGTATCGTTCAGGCTTTCCGGAAGCGTCTTTAGTATGCTGGGATTTTCACCCAATGCATCCCCTAGAAAATGACAGCCGTATATCTTACGCTGTGTTTCGATCAGAGCATTGATGAAACCGATGGTTCTGTAATCCTTTATATGATTTAAAATCGTTAAAAGTTCTTCGTAGTTATTATTTTTCTCATCGTATAACGCACCCACAAACGAAATATCCGACGCATACTTTTTCCATTCGGACGGGGAAAGGCGAATCCGGCTCAGACGCCTTACATTTGCGGCAAGCGGAGCATAATAAACCGTATTTACAAATTGACGGCGGAGCTTCTGATACATTTGCCGGTCAAATGTAAAAATTACATTGCATGTATTGATAATATTGATGGAATGTACTTTATTATAGGGACTGTCGTAAATCCAAGAGATGTATTTGCAACCGTATTGCTGGCAGGCTTCCGAGATATTCGGAAAATAATTCAAGGAAAAAACAAAAGATATTTGTTCAGAGCGAAGTTTTTCCGTAACCTCATCAATATATCCGGTACGGAAACCGAGGGTTCTCAGTTCATCCCTGACAGGGAAAAGATAAACCTCATATCCAAGCTCCTTTAAAGCGTCCAAAACATCTGATCTGCCAAAACATGCCCAATCAATAAACAATACTTTCATGACACCGCTCCCCGTTCGCACAGCAGATGCAAGAATCATGTGCGAACAACTGAATACAATTATAACGTAGAAGCTTTCAAAAAGCAAGATTGAAAAGAAGGCTTGAGTGTGATAAACTTGAAAAAACGGGCGGCGGCGGAAACAAAGCCTGCAAAGCAAACGCCGCTCCGCAAAAAAGCATTGCAAGAAAAAGAAAGCAGACAGACATGAAAATACTTTTTATGGATTGGTATAGCTTTGGCAGAAATGATTTGTTAGATGCATTGAAACAATGCAAACATACGGTAGCTTGCTTTCCGGCAGATGAGATTTTAGACACAGCAGATTATCATACGGAATATATATTACGGTTAAAAGCGGAAATCGAAAGGCAAAAGAGCGATGCGGTGTTTTCCATGAATTACTTTCCTTCGGTATCCCAGGCATGTAATGATAAAGGGATTCCTTATATCTCATGGNNTGATAATCCGTTTTCCCATATATACGGAATGAGTGTCGTGAACAACTGCAATTTTATTTTTACCTTTGATTCCGGTACCTGCCGTGATTTTTTAAGAAAAGGGGTAAAAACATTTTATTATGCGCCGCTGGCGGCGAACACGGAACGATTGGAGAAGATATATCTTTCCCGGAGCGAGCGTGAAGCCTATAAGGCAGAGGTTTCATTTGTCGGTGCTTTTTATAATGAAAAAGACAATTTTTATAAACAGTTATCCGACGGATTGAATCAAATCAATTCCTTAAAAACAATTGGATTTTTGGATAGTATTATCGAAGCGCAGTACAAAGTTTACGGGGCAAATTTTTTGGAACACTGTCTGACAGAAGATATCCTCCGGGACATACAAAATATATTCCCCTATCAAAAAACAATGTTCTCTTACTATACAAGTATTCCCTATATGTATTCCTCTTTTACATTATCCAAAAGGGTTACGGAGCTGGAGCGTAACCGTTTTCTGAAAGCCCTGGCGGAACGGTATCCGGTAAAG
>DBDL01000110.1:9267-33430 GCA_002293545.1 Lachnoclostridium sp. UBA933
AAGTAAAATCAATCTGAATATTACACTGCGCAGCATCGAAACGGGAATTCCATTGCGGGCGGTTGAGATTATGGGTGCGGGCGGTTTTTTAATGACGAATTACCAAGAGGACTTTCTCAAACACTTCAAACCGGACAGGGAATTTGTCTTTTATGAAGATAAAGAAGATCTGATGGAAAAGACGGCATACTATTTGGAACACGAAACAGAAAGAAAAAAGATAGCGAAGAACGGGTTTCTTAAAACAGCCGCGGAACACACTTATAAGAAAAGGCTGGAAGAGATGCTTGCGGTTGTGTTTCCGGCAAAAACATATTGATGTTTTGATCTGTATGAGATATAATAACGACAAACACAGAAATGGAGTGAACAATGAAAATATTATATATGGATTGGGATCATATCGGAAAAAAAGATTTGCTGGACTGTATGGAGGGATTAGGATACAATACGGTTTTATTTTCATTGCAGGAAGAAGCGAGGCGTCTGCAAATCAATGACGAATGGATTCAGAATATCAAAAAGGCAATCGAAGAAGATAATACGGAAAAGATCTTTTCGATCGGATATTTTCCAACCGTTTCGGAAGCGGCGAAAGAAAAAGGCTGTCAGTACATTTCTTGGATTTATGACAGTCTGGACTTAAACGTATATGCTGAAAATATAACAAACGATAACAACCGGATTTGTATTTTTGACTATGCTTTATTTGAAGAACTGTCCGGTCAGGATATTCATACGGTATACCATGTGCCGTTTGCAGTGAATACGGAACGCTGCGGACGGATCAAACTGACGGAAGACGAGCAGAAAAAGTATGGGGCGCAAGTATCTTATGTGGATTGTTTCAACGGAAAAAACGGCTCGTCGATTGGGAAAATCCCTCATTTTGGCCAGCTCATGTTCGAGCTTGGCGAGAAAGATGAGTATACGGAAGGGTATTTGGAAGGATTGCTGGAGGCACAGATGCAGCTTTACGGCTGTGATATTTTAACAGAAAATATTACGGAAGAGCTGTATCAGAAAATTATCGCAGCAAAACCTTTGGAAAAGGACCGGTACGGCAAATACATGCCGGAGAAGAAAGCATATATCGACGATATCTTTTGCCGGTATATGGCGTCTGCCGAACAGGAGCGCCTCTTAAAAGCGTCTGCTGAATATTTTGAAACATTTCTGTATACCGACGATTCAAAGATACCTGCCGGAAATTGTGTAAACAAAGGAAAGCTTGATTTGGATGAGGAATTGCCGAAAGTAATCCGTGCGAGCAAGGTCAATCTTAGTATTACAAACCGAAGCAGCCGGACGGGTATTCCGTATCTTGCCATGCAGATCATGGGTGCCGGCGGATTTTTACTGACAAGTTATCAAAATGAATTCTTTAACTTTTTTGAGCCGGATGTGGATTTTTCTTATTTTTCAAACAAGGACGAAATGATTGACAAAATCCAGTTCTTCTGTACCAATGAAACGGAACGGGCACAGATTGCAGGGAATGCCTTGAAGCGGATAGAGAAAGGACATACGCTTCGTCAACGTTTGGAAGGGATATTTGGATGAAACTTATGCTGATTGACTGGTCATGTTTTGGCAGGGAAGATATACGGGACGCATTTTCATCCTTGGGGTATACGGTGATACGGTATCCCGTCGGCAGCCAGGAAAATCACGGGAATATTCATAAAGAACAGGTAGAAAAACTAACCAAAGAAATATCCCGTCAAAATATTTCTTTGGTTTTTTCGGTCAACTATTTTCCTTCGGTTTCCGAATCATGTAATCAAAAAGGGATTCCTTATATCTCATGGGTATATGATAATCCCCAAATACAGATGTATTTTATCAATATTATCAACGAATGCAATTTTATCTTTACGTTTAATTATTTCACTTATCGTACCCTGCGGGGAAAAGGCGTAAAAACGATCTATTATATCCCGATGGCAGTAAATGCAAAACGTTTGCAGGCATTAAGATTATCGGAAGCAGATAAAGAGGAATACGGTTCGGAGCTTTCGTTTGTCGGCGCATTTTATCATGAAAAAACAGCATACTATCAGAAAGTACGGGAAGGACTTCTGCAATCCGGCAAAAACAGGACGGCAGGGTATCTTGAAGCACTTTGTCTGACGCAGTTAAATACATACGGAGCCTTATTTTTAAAAGACTGCCTGAAAGACGATACGATTCGGGACATCTTGGAATTCTTCCCCTATGAGGCATTGGAGTCCCAGCATTTCATAGACGTTTCCTCTGTTTGTGCCTCATATGTGCTGGCAAGGAGAGTAACAAAACTGGAGAGGATGAAATTATTGACTTCCCTTTCCGAGTTTTTTGCGGTAAAAGTATTTACTTATGATACCGGTATACAGCCTGGGAAATGCAGGATGCACGAACGAACGGAACCATATGACGAAACGCCGAAAATATTTAAGGCAAGTAAGATCAACCTGAATATTTCCCTGAGGAGTATTGAAACCGGTATCCCTCTCAGGGCTTTTGAAATCATGGGAGCCGGCGGGTTTTTAATAACAAATTACCAGGAAGATTTTATGAGGCATTTTGAGCCGGGAGAGGATTTTGTATTTTATGAGAGCGAAGGTGATTTGATTGAAAAATGCAAATACTATCTGAAGCATGACACGGAACGGGAGAAAATTGCCCGGAGCGGATTGCGGCGGGTGATGAGCAATCATACATACGAAATCAGGATAGCGGCAATGATACGGATTGCAGGAATGGGGGATTAAATGAAATTGTTTTTCATTGACTGGATATGTTACGGCAGGAACGATGTGATTGATGCTTTTTGGGAGCTGGGACACACCGTAGTATTGTATCCGGTTGAAATCGAAAGTATGGAGGATACCTCGGAGTATCATTTGGATTATATTGTGGGATTGATCAAAGCAATAGAGAAGCAGAATATTTCCTTTGTTTTCTCGATGGATTATTTCACTTCGGTTTCAGAAGCCTGCTTGAGCAAAGGAATCCCTTATATTTCATGGATTTATGACAACCCGTATTCCCGTGCGTTCGGAATCAGTGTCACCAATCATTGTAATTATATATTTAATTTTAACCGTTACACATGTAACCAAATGATGAAAAAAGGAGTAAAAACCGTATACTATGCGCCGTTGGCAGCAAACACCGGCAGACTGGATAAAATCCAGCTCTCTCATTCGGAACAGGAGAAATATGGTTCGGAACTGTCCTTTGTAGGTTCCCTATATAGTGAAAAGGAAAAGGGGAATTTTTATAAAAAACTCTCCGGGCAATTGATCCAAAATAAAAAACACCGGGAACTTGGATTTTTGGACGGGGTTATCGAGGCACAGAGTAAAGTATACGGTGTCAATATGATGGAAAACTGTCTTACCGATACCATGGTGGAAAGCATCCAAAAAGTGCTGCCGTTCCAAACATCTATGTTTACGTCCTTTACAACGGCTTCCTATATGTATGCGGCGTATGTGCTGGCTGTCAGGGTGACGGAGCTGGAAAGAAGCAGGATTCTTTGTATGCTTTCGGAACGGCATCAGGTAAAATTATATACGCCGGGGGAAACCTCCATCGGGAATTGCATTTTATGCGGGAAAATCGATCATTACCATACCGGTCCGAAAGTATTTAAAGCAAGTAAAATCAATCTGAATATTACCTTGAAGAGTATTGAAACCGGAATCCCTTTGCGTGCGATGGATATTATGGGGGCGGGCGGGTTTTTACTTACGAATTACCAAGAAGATTATCTCCGGTATTTTGAACCGGAAAAGGATTTTGTCTTTTATGAAAATACGGAAGATTTATTGGAAAAAGCCGTATTCTACCTACGTCATGATACCGAGCGTGAAAAAATAGCAGGAAACGGTCATGATAAGATGACGAAAGAACATACGTATGTAAAAAGAATAGCAGAAATGCTGTCTATCCCTTTCCCAAATAGAGGATGATCTGGTCCCCCAAACATTCTTCATTCAGTTTTTGGGTCATTTCTTTGAAATACTCGATCTGTTCGGCGGTAAAATAATTTGTCAGTTCCATCTTTCCCATCTTTCTTTGCGTAACAAGCGGGATATCCCGTTTGTATAATTCAGAAGAAACAAATTGAAACGTTGAAGAGTCGGTAAAATAATTGACCAGGTTTAGTTTTGCCTGCTTAAAAATATACTCTAAACTGCGGAATGAATGGAGAATCAAATGTCTGGGCGGGTCTAGCTGAACCCAGTCGGTACGGTATATATTCCAGGCATAAGAAGCAATCGGGATACGAATCACACATAACCCGTCGTCTTTCAGTAAATCACGTACCTTTAACAGTACCTCTTTATGATCTTCCATATGTTCCAGTGAATGGCACAGTAAAATCACATCAAACTTTTCATCCAATTGAAAGATATCTGACTGAAAAACCCTGCAATTTTCGGATTCATATGCATGTTTCGGGTGCAGGTAAAGATCGATACCGGTCGTTTTTTTCATTCCCATTGCCGCCAGATTGCGAACCGTATGGGCACTTCCGCATCCTACGTCCAAAAAGGAGCAATCCAAAGAAGTAATTACGTTTTGCAAGTACCGCAGTGCACTGAAATGTAAACCCTGCCGGACATATTCTTCTTCATTGGAATGGTCAAGCTGGCTGAAATCAAAAATTTGAGGTGTTTCCGCAGTATAATACTCGGCGGAATAATAAGAAGACATATCATCCGGTATATCCACTAACTGTACGCAGCTGCATACATCACATTCCCAATACTGAAACGTATCCCGTAACCCGATAAACATTTCTCTTGCCTGATAATAAGTACCTTCGTTTTCATTTTCGCAGATTCTGCATCTCATAGTATTCCCCATTCCCGCGCATGTTTTTTGCGCATAAAAGCGTAAAATGCCGCTTAATATTTTATATCTTTCAGTATATCACAAAAATCGAAAGTAGTGAAATAATCTTTTGGTGTTTCGCGCCGCCGGATCATTTCGATGCTGCCGTCTTCTTTTAAAAGCAACTCCGGTGCTTTCAGCATTCCATTGTAATTATACCCCATGGCATAACAGTGGGCGCCGGCATCATGAAGCACAAGGTAATCGCCGGTTTCTATTTCGGGAAGCATCCGGTCTACGGCAAACTTGTCATTGTTCTCGCAAAGGGAGCCGGTTACGTCATATTTGCGGTCATGCGCCAGATTCTCTTTGCCGGCAACGGTGATATGATGATAGGCACCGTACATTGCCGGGCGGATTAAGTCACAGGCACTGGAATTCACCCCGATATAAGCCTTGTAAATGTGTTTTTGGNNACCTTTGTGACAAGCTGTCCGTAAGGTCCCAGCATAAAACGCCCAAGCTCGGTAAAGATATCCACATCGCCAAGCCCCGCGGGAACAAGGGTTTTTTCAAAAACTTCCCTTACCTTGTCACCGATCAGTAAGATATCATTCTCTTTCTCCTCCGGTTTATAAGGGATTCCGATACCGCCCGATAGATTGATAAAAGAAACCGAAATGCCGGTCTTTTCCCGGATTTCCACGGCAAGCTCAAATAACATTCCGGCTAGCGCCGGGTAATATTCGTTTGTTACCGTATTACTGGCAATAAACGAGTGAAGTCCGAAATTTTCCGCACCGAGGTCTTTTAATTTTCGGAAGCCTTCGATTAATTGTTCTTTTGTAAAACCGTATTTAGCTTCTCCGGGATGATCCATAATATCCGTTCCCATACGGAATATTCCGCCCGGATTATACCGGCAGCAGATGGTTTTTGGAATACCCGGTCCGTTTGCCAGATAATCAATATGCGTAATATCATCCAAATTGATATATGCTTCGAGCGAGATGGCTTTTTCATAATCGGCAAGAGGAGTAACATTAGATGAAAACATAATGTCCGAACCGGAAAAGCCTACCGCCTCGGAAAGCATAAGCTCTGTCATGGAAGAACAGTCAACCCCGCATTTTTCTTCCTGAAGAATCTTTAATATAAAAGGATTTGCCATTGCCTTTACGGCAAAGTATTCCCGGAAACCCTTGTTCCATGAGAATGCCGAATGAAGCTTGCGGGCATTCTCCCGAATCCCTCTTTCGTCATAAATATAAAACGGGGTCGGAAACCGCCGCTCCGTTTCAGTTATCTGTTCTTGCGTTAAAAATGGTGTTTTCATGTAGTTATCCTTCCCTTTTTCTTTTTCGTATCAAAAACAATATGAAATATCGTATCAAGTGCGATGTCATAATTGTAATATTTTTTTACTTTTTCGTATCCCCGGCGGGCAATTTCTTTTCGTTCGTCCTCATGCGCCAGATAGTAACGGATTTTCTCCGTTAAATCCTTCAGATCTTCATAGATGACCAAATCCTTATCCGGTTCAAAATGATCCAGGAGTTCTTCCTGATAATTGCTGATGACAAACCCGCCGCTGCCCATAATATCCAACAGCCGGAGAGGTATGCCGGTCTGAATGCTCCGCTTGGTCGTATTGAGATTGATTTTACTTCCCTTAAATGCCTTCGGCATATCGGTGTTATAATCCAAAAACCCTCCCTCATAAACATTTTCAAATGCGCAGTTATGCTTTTTTGTATATAATGTCAAATGAAAATGCCCGGAAAGGTGATTGATCAGCTTCACACGTTCCAAAAAAGCAAGTTGGTCTGCCAAAAACACATCAATAATCATCTGGCGGTCATCCATCAGATAGTTTTCCTGCATATTATATTTAACATATGTCTTGAATTCATTCACAATTGTATCCGTCAAAGCATCTCTCAGAAAATGATAACCGTAAATATTCATCTGTGCTTCAAGAATAGCGGAGAAATATCCCTTAACATAAGGAGGCAAATACTTGATTTTGGAATAAAGGTTATCCGTATACATATTTGCCATCAGTGACAGATCGCATTCGTATTTCGTCCGGTCCTCCGGTGACATCTTCACCGATCCCAAGCGGTCTGCATTTGTGGAAAGCGGAAGATGATATACCGTTTGTATTCCTTGATTTTTTAACTCATAGTAGTTTTGCCGATCGAATAAAAAAACATAATTACATGGATTGCAGACAGTTTTTGAATAAGTGGAAAGCGAGGGGGAGTCAAATACCCATGAAACATAAGGTAAATGATATCGTAAACAGACATTGGAAATCAACGGGTAATAATAAATGGAAAAGAAAACATCCGGCGTTTCTTTTTCGATCAGTTGTTTCATAGCAAGGTCAAAAGCAGGATCGGTTTCATAATCAGCCATTGACCGGTTGAAAATAATGACGGCTTCGCAGCGTTGTTTCAAAGCATAATGCAAGTCGTTTATATTGTGCTCATGGTCGCTGTATAAGATAAGTTTCATAATAACCTCTAAGTCTTAGAATTGCTCCAATGATTGTTGGGTATAAGTATACCATTAAAAGACCGCTTTTACAAATAGAACATATGTTTTTTGAAATCCCTTGACGTTTTCCATACAAACGAATATAATATAGCCGTGTACCGGCAATCATACGGACGGTAAACAGAGCAGGCTGCCGGTAAAATGCCTGAATACAAGTATGTGCATAAGCAGACGCACAAGAACGGAGTCATTATGCAAAGCTATAACGGAAGCCAAATTGTTGTACTGGAGGGTTTGGAGGCGGTGAGAAAACGTCCGGGTATGTATATCGGAAGCACCGGTTCCAGAGGACTTCATCACTTGATTTGGGAAATTTTAGATAATGGAATTGACGAACATCTGGCGGGATTTTGTGACGAGCTGAGAATTACGCTCGGAAAAGACGGGTCGATCACGATAGAGGATAACGGCAGAGGTGTGCCGGTCGATATTCATCCGACGCAGAACATCCCGACAGTACGTGTTGTCTATACGGTTCTTCATGCGGGCGGTAAATTTTCCGATTCGGTGTACAAAGTATCGGGAGGTCTGCACGGCGTCGGCGCGTCGGTTGTGAACGCCCTTTCCAAGAAGTTTTCCGTAGAAGTAAGACGTGACGGCAAGATATACCGGGACGAGTACGAAAACGGAGGAGTTCCGGTTACCGGACTGGAAAAGGGGATGCTGCCGGTCGTCGGAAAATGTGCGAAATCCAATACGGGAACAAAAGTGAAATTTTATCCGGACGATGAAATTTTTGAAACGACGGAATATAAGCCGGAATATATCCGCAAGAAATGCAAAGAAATTGCGTATCTCAATAAAAACCTGAAGCTGGTTTTTACCGATCAGCACACCGGTGATATCAGAACATACCAGGAAGAATTCGGAATACAAAGCTTTGTAAAGTACATCAACCGCCATGCGGTGCCGATACACGGCGATGTGATTTATCTGGAAGGGAAATCGGGCGCCATTGAAGTTGAAATTGCATTTCAGTATACGGCGGAGTATACGGAACAGATTAACTCTTACTGCAACCGGATCAATTTAGCGGACGGCGGTACGCTTGTGACCGGTTTCAAAACCGCGCTGACGCGCATTATGAATCAATACGCAAGAGAACTGAATATATTGAAGGAAAAAGACGAAAACTTTGACGGAAAGGATATCCGGAACGGAATCGTAGCGATTCTGTCCATCAAACATCCCGACCCGCAGTTTGAGAGCCAGACAAAAAATAAATTAGGCAATACCGATGCCAAAACAGCGGTAGACGAAGTAATGAACCTGGAGGCGCAGCGTTATTTTGATAAAAATATTGAGGTGCTGAAAAAGATTCTGGATAATTCATTAAAATCCTATCAGGCAAGACGTGCGAGTGATAAGGCAAGGAACGCGGTACTCAAGCAATTGGTGGATGTGGATACAAAAAGCAAATTGGCATCCTGTTCCTCTAAGAAAAAAGAAGAATGCGAGGTATATATCGTAGAGGGCGATTCGGCGGGCGGTACGGTCAAAATGGCAAGGAACCGGAGAATTCAGGCGGTACTTCCCTTGCGCGGAAAAATAATCAACGTAGAAAAAGCCCCGCTTGAAAAAATATTATTAAACAACGAAATCAAATCCATGATTGCCTCTTTTGGATGCGGAATCGGAGATCAATTTGATATCGGAAAACTCCGGTACGACAAAATCATTATTTTGACCGATGCCGACGTAGACGGCGCACATATCAGTACCTTACTGCTGACGTTTTTTTATCGCTTTATGCCGGAGCTGATTAATGAAGGGAAAATCTACAGAGGATTGCCGCCTCTTTATAAAGTGGATTACGAAATAACAGGATCAACCGGAAAGAAAAAGATTTCCGAATATTTATTTGACGATTTTGAGCTGGAAAAATTCCGAAAGAAAGCAAACCGCAAAATCCATTCACTCCAACGCTACAAAGGACTTGGGGAAATGGATGCGGAGCAGTTATGGGAAACGACATTGGATCCCGACACAAGAAAGCTGGCGAGGGTTTCGGTCAGCGATACGGTGGAAGCCGATGAAATAACGGATATACTAATGGGAAGCAGTGTTCCGCCCAGACGTGAGTTTATTATTGAAGAAGCAAAATATGCGGAAATTGATATCTGATGCCGTCAAGAAAAGCAGACGGAAGTTTGCGGAACGGAAGATTACAAAAATAAAGTTTACAGGATTTTCCTGATTAAATGAAAAGGATGAGGATAATGGCTGAAATAAATGTAATGGAATTGGATTTTGCCGAGGAAATGAAAGTTTCTTTTCGGAATTATGCGATGAGCATTATTGTAGACAGGGCGCTTCCCGATATACGTGACGGGTTGAAGCCCGTACAGCGCAGGATTCTGTATGCAATGGATGAACTGAATCTGACGCCGGATAAACCGCACCGGAAAAGTGCGCGTATTGTCGGGGATACGATGGGTAAGTACCATCCGCATGGAGATAGTTCGATTTATGACGCGCTCGTTCATATGGCAAAAGAATATTCGCTGAATGTTCCTTTTGTAGACGGTCACGGTAATTTCGGTTCGATTGACGGCGACGGTGCGGCGGCAATGCGGTATACCGAAGCCCGTTTATCTCCGATGGCTATGACGATGTTAAATAATTTGGAGAAAGGTCTGGTTGGATTTACACCGAACTTTGACGAGAGCGAAAAGGAACCGTCCGTACTGCCCGCCACAATGCCTAATCTGCTGATTAACGGTTCGACCGGAATCGCAGTCGGTATGGCGACCAATATACCGCCGCACAATCCGGCGGAAATCATTGATGCGGTTATCGCCTGTATCGATCGTCCGGGCATATCTATGGAAAAGCTGACGGAAATCGTTCCCGCGCCGGATTTTCCGACCGGCGGGACAATCGTCAATGCCAGTGATATGATATCCGTATACGAAAAGGGAGAAGGGAAAATTCGCCTGCGTGCCAAAACCGAAATAGAAAAAGGTGATAACGGCAGACAGAATATTGTCATTACAGAAATCCCCTATACCGTTTCGGGAAGCAAAACGAGGTTAGTGGAAAATTTATCAAACTTAGTAAAAGAAAAGGTATTTGAAGAAATCTATGATATCCGTGACGAATCCTCCAAAGAAGGGATTCGTATCATTATAGAAGTGAAAAAGGACAGAGATATCGGAAACCTTCTGAACGGACTTTATAAAAAAACACAGATGGAAGATACCTACGGAGTGAATTTACTTGCAATCCGTGATAAAGAACCGCATATATTTGATTTAAAAACCATGCTGGAGGAGTTCATTCTGTTTCAGGAAGAACTCTATACGAAAGAATATAAGCATTTATTAGAGAAAGCAAAGAACCGTCATGAAATCGTAGAAGGCTTAATAAAAGCGACCGACGTGATTGATTTGATTATAGAAATTCTGCGGGGAAGCACATCGCCCGGACAGGCAAAAAGCTGTCTGGTCGATGGGATCACTGATAAGATCCGGTTTAAAAATACGGGTTCCGAAGAAAAAGCAAAGAAGCTTCTTTTTACCGAGGCACAGGCGGACGCCATCTTTGCCATGCCGCTGGTCCGGTTGATCGGATTGGAAATCAAGAAGCTTCATGCCGAATATGATACGCTGGTATCTGATATGAAAGAATACGAAAAAATCCTGTCCGATCAAAAAGAATTATATAAAGTAATCAAAGCCAGACTGCGGGAGTATAAAAAGAAGTTCGGCAGAGAGCGGAGGACGGCATTGGCAGACGTGTCTGCCGGGAATTACGTCAAAGAAGTGAAAATTGAAGACATCTATGTATTGATTGACCGTTTTGGTTATGTCAAATCGGTGGATACTGCAAGCTTCGGAAGGATAAGCGAAGAAGCAAAGGCGGAATATCCGTACAGTATCCTGATGAAAAATACGGATAAATTATGCCTGTTTACCGCGGAAGGCGATATGCACCAAGTGAAGGGCAGCCGGATTCCCAAATGCAAAGCAAAGGATAAGGGGACGCTGATTCATACGATGTGTAAAGTCGATAATGAAGAAATTTTATTATATACATCCTTTGAAGCCTTATTTGAATCCCTGTTGTTTTTTGTGACGAAAAGAGGTTTTGTCAAAACTGTATCCGGCGTGGAGTTTGAAACCAACCGCAGTCAGATTGCGGCCACAAAATTAGAAAAAGGCGACAGTCTGGCAGGTGTAAGTATTCTGGAGCTTAATCCTGCGGTGCCGTTCCGTGAGAGCTTGGATAAAAAGGTGATCCTGCTGACCCAAAAAGAGTATTCGCTTGGTTTTCCCTTACAGGAAGTCAGCGAATTGAAAAAAACAAGCCGTGGAGTAAAAGGAATTTCTTTGGATTCGGATGATTATGTGGTTTACGGGGGAATGGTGAATCCGGATCAGGAAACATTTGAGGCAAACGGACAGACGCTGAATGCCAAGCGCGTAAGGAACAGGAAACGTGCGGCAAAAGGGCAAAAAGCAACTTTGAAATAATCTTTTTTATGCCAAGGGTAATGATTTGCAGAAACGTACCGATAATTATTATAAGAGCATTATGAATAAAACGAGGTGGTGAACAATATGAGAATTGACGCTTACATGCAGGTAAATCAAGTTTACAATTCAAGCAAGCTAAACAAGTCTGACAAAAGAGTTGCTCACAGTGCTTCGGATTCGTTGGAAATTTCTAACTTCGGCAAGGACTATCATATTGCCAAACAGGCAGCAAAGGATGTTTCGGACGTCAGGGAAGACAAAGTTCAAATGTTTAAAGAGCAGCTAAATGCCGGAACCTATAATGTCTCTATTGAAGATATTGCGAATAGCTTAGTGGATAGACTGATTGGGTGAAAGCCCGTCAGTTTGCCCATTTCGCTTCAACAAACTTTTTTGGAGGGATGTTCCTTGGCAAGTTTAATGGAGAATTTGATTTCCGAACTAAACGATGAAGAAAAGCTTTACAGAGATTTGATTCCGATTGCAGATAAAAAAGCAGAAGCAATTGTAAAAAATAATATAGACGATTTACAGGCAATCAATGAGAAAGAACAAGAGATTATCAATCGGATTGCTTCATTGGAACAGAAGCGGCAGGAAACCGTAGGAAATATTGCGGTGGTTATGAATCGGCAAGCGGAGGGTTTAAAGCTTCAGGTCATTATTGATATGATGCAGAACCAGCCGGTCTGGCAGAAAGAATTAAAAGAGATTCATGATAAGTTAAAGAAAACGGTAAAGCATTTACAGGAAGTAAACGCACAAAATAAACATTTAATCGAAGATTCATTGGAAATGATTGAATTTAATATGAATTATATCAGAAGTACACGGATGTCTTCCGGTAGCAGTAATTATTCCAAACACGCGTCAGCAATGGATACGTCTGTTTATGAAACAGGGGCATTTGATGCAAAGCAATAGTTCCGTTGAGTGTTTGGGAGCGAGGACAGTGTATTTTTATTTTGCAGTTTTTTAAGGAGGGCAGTGTGAAACAAAAAACGTTTCACACTTTTATGCGCAGAATACGTGCGCAGGAATGGAGATTACTATGGGCAATCTTATGGCGAGCTTCAACACAGGGGTTTCAGGACTCCGATCCGCACAAACATCATTGAATACAACGGCACATAATCTTGCCAATGCCTCGTCAATCGGGTATACAAGGCAGTCTGCGCTTGTTACGGATTTCCGTTATGTCAATACGATGGGCAGAGGCGGGAGTCTTGCTCAGATTGGTTTGGGAACGGATGTTTTGGGAATCCGTCAGATCAGGAATACATTTCTGGACTCCCAGTACCGTCTTCAATTGGGGCGTCAGAATTTTTACGAAACACAAAAAAATACATTGAACGAAGTGGAAGATTTATTCGGGGATTTATTTGGGAAAATAGGAAGTGACGAGAAAAATGAAGAATCCTTTCTTGGTTCGGTTACCCTGTTATATTCGGCATTGAATGAAATCCAAAAGGAGTCGGATAACATCGTAACAAGGGATCAATTGGTTTCCCTGGCGGGAAATCTGCTGGAAAGGGCACAGGTCGTTAAATCGCAGATTGACGCTTATCAGGTGAATTTGAATGTGGAAATTTCAACACAGGTAAAGCGGATCAATGAACTTGCCGAAGAAATCACCGCATGGAACCAAGTAATTAAAAGTTATGAATCCAGAGGCGAAACCGCGAACGATTACCGCGATACCAGAAATTTATTGATGGATGAATTATCGCAGTATATTGATATGGAAACATGGGAAGACAAGGACGGTGCCGTCTTTATACATACGGAAGGAAGTTATCTGGTAGCCGGGAGCGTATCGTATGAACTGACAACCGCAAGAATCAATCCTTCGACAAATATGCTCAAGGTAGTATGGGCGCATTCCAAAGATGACTATGTCAATCTCAGCAAGGATTTGAACTATTCCATGGAGAATAATACGGACATCGGTTCCCTGAGGTCGATATTAATCGCAAGGGGAAATAAACGGGCGAATTATTTGGATTTGCCGGTTCAGCCCGATATAAAGGATTATACGGACTCTGCAGGAGTAGTGGATGATGCGGCATATAATAGCGCTATGCAAAAATTCAATGATGACAAAGAAGAGTATAACAAAATGATTTTCCCGTCGAGTATTACAAAACTTCAGGCGGAATTGGATTTATACCTACATGAAATCGCTACTACACTGAATGATATCTTATGTCCGAATACAGAGATTACCGATACGAACGGGGTTACATACAAGGTATTGGATGTCGCGAATGCATCCATCGGAGATGACGAAAACCGGTCGGTCGGTACGGAGCTGTTTTCAAGAAAGGCACAATCGCGTTATACGCTCAAAACCATTGAAATAAATACACCGTCCGGACCCGAAAATATAGATGTATATGTCTACAATGAAGAAGATCCGGACGAGGTTACTTCGCTGTACACACTTGATCAGTTAGTTATCAATCCCCAGTTGGTACGGAATGCCTCGATGCTGCCGGTAAGTTATAATGACGGGAGCGGATACGCCGAAGGTTTTAACAGTCATCTGTTTGCACAAATAATCGACGCATGGGATCATGCCAATCTTCCGATTTCGCCGAACGATATGACAACGTACTCCTTTACGGATTATCACTCGGCAATGCTTGGTGAAATCGGTACTCAGGGAAAGGTATGGGGTTCCATTTTAGAAGAGCAGACGATGCTGGCGGCGGAAATAGAAAATAACAGACAGATGGTTATGGGGGTTTCCAATGAGGAGGAGATGGCGGATCTGGTAAAGTTTCAGCACTGTTACAATGCTTCTTCCCGTTATATCACAGTAGTGGATGAAATGCTGAAGCATATTATAGAAAGATTGTAAAATTGCATCATTAAAGATTTCTTCATAGAATATAAGGAGGAGAACAGTATGTCAGGTCCGTTTGATGGTTTTAATATAGCCGTTTCCGGTATGCAGGCTTATCAGTTGGCACTGAATACAACCGGTCACAACATGGCAAATATCGGAACGCCGGGGTATTCAAAACAGACGGTAAACCGTAAGGCAACGACAATGGGTGGTGTTGCTACGGTGATAAGGGGTTCCGGGGTAATGGCTACGGATATTTCGATCAACCGCAGTGATTATTATGATATCAAATTCCGCAATACAAGGGCATTGTCGACCGAATACGATACCAAAGCATATTATTTCAGGAACATGGATAATTATTTGTATGCATTGGATGAAAAAGACGGCGGCATTACGAACGCTTTCGATGAGTTTTTTGCAAGCGTTGCATNNGAACGACAGCCTCCGAAGACAGACGGTTACCTACGCCGGATCCCTGACGGATGCGGTAAGGGAGCTGGCGGACGGAATGCAGACTCTGCAAAAGGAAGCAAACGGGGAAATCAAGACCTCCGTAGACCGGATTAATGCGATTGCCAGAGAGATTGCAACACTTACGGAGCAAATCAACACATTGGAAAACTACGGTCCCCGTGCCAATGATTTGCGGGATCAAAGAAATAATTTGCTGGATGAATTATCCGGCTTTGTTGAAATTGAAGTCGTGGAACAGCCGCCGGCAGACGGAGTGGGCTTCAGTCAGTACATGATTTATATTAACGATTCCCTTTTGCTCAGCAGGGATTATGTGCGTGAATTAAGATACGAACCGAGAAGCTTCAAAAAAAATATAAACGACACCGAGGGTTTATATGATCTCAGATGGAGTGACGGCGATAAGTTTAATACTGCGAATATCGAATACACCGGCTCGCTTCAGGCACTTTTTACGATGCGGGACGGCAACAATATGGAAGCCCTAAAAGGAGATTTAACTTCGATTACGACATCACCGGAGGGGAAACAGATACTGGAGATGACCAATACCAATATCAACGACCCCAATGTTTTGAATATGCCGCCGACGGATGGTATCGTTACGATAGGCGGAAGTGAATATGTATATGAAAGCTTTGAGGTTACGGTAGGCGCGGACGGGAAATATACGTATACGTTTACGATGAAAAGGCAGATGACGGCACAGCAGATAAGTCATATTGACAGTCTGATTGCCAAAGGGACAGCCGTCACGGCAGGCACCAATGTAGACTTCAAGGGGATTCCCTTTGTCATGAACCAATTAAACGAATTTGTCCGGACATTTTCGGAAAACTTTAATGACCAGCATAAGGCAGGGTATGACTTTGAGGGTCTTGCCGGACTTGAATTCTTTAATGCAAAAGTACCGATGAGCGGAACCAATTATGAGTTCAACGACCAGAACGGATTTGTGTCGGTACCGACAGTGGCAAACGCCGGCGGTATGATGGTCGGTTCTTATTATCATATGACATGCCTGAATTTTTATGTATCCGAAGAAATTGATAAGGATCCAAGGAAAATTGCCATGAGCGATTCGGCGGATGCCGGTCACGGCAATCATGAGAACGTAAATAAGCTCTCGAATATTAAAGACATGCATGATATGTTTATTCACGGTGCACCGGCTACTTTTTTGCAGGCATTGGTATCCGTAGTTGCCGGGGAGGGTTCCAAGGCTCAAACCTTTGCACAGACGCAGAAGTACGTCAGTTTGTCGGTTGAAAACCGAAGACTTGAAATATCCGGTGCGGATAAGGATGAAGAAGGTGAGGATTTGATTCGGTTCCAAAGTTTATTGAAGAATCAATTTAAGGTTTTATCGGTAATGAACGAAATACTAAATAAGCTGATTAATGACACCGGTGTCGGATGAGTAAGTTTGTAATAATGGAGGGGTAAGGTTATGAGGATAACAGGGACAATGATGATGAACAATGCCTTGAGGCATATGGAAAAAGCCAGGGTGGCGCATAACAAGTATATGGAGCAGGAGGCAGAAGGAAAAAAGATATTGAGAGCCTCCGATGATCCGATTATTGCGGTGCGTTCGTTGAAATACCGTACAAAAATCAGTGAATTGGATCAATATTTATCTAAAAACATACCGGATGCAAGTTCATGGATGTCGTCGACAGATGATGTGCTGCGTAACGTAGCCGATATCCTGATCAGGATGAACACAGTATGTGAACATGGGCAAAACGGGGATACGGAACCGGAAGACAGGGATAAAGACTTGGAGGAACTGATACAGCGCGTCGGGGAAATCTTTGAGAACAATGCAAACCAGAAGAGCGCAGACCGGTATTTATTTACCGGATATCGGACGGATGTCCCGTTGTTATTTGAAAGAAACACAGACCATTTACAGTATAATATCACGGAGAATTTTGTTCCGTCGGATATCCTTCCGTTTACTTATGCATACGGCGGTAAGGCTTACGACCCTGCCGTAACGGATATCAGGGAATATACAGATGACCTGCCGAAATCAAACAGAACGCATGTCATGATGCTGTCATATGATAATCTGGATACCGGCGTTGTTCCCACAGTCCAATATAAGAATAAGGGGGATGCTCCGGGAGATCCGCCGAATGTATTGGCGGTAACTGTGAAATCCATTACTCCCGGCGCCGGAGAAAAATACAATGAATGTTATAATCCGGGACCGGATGAAGTATATTTTATTCCGGAAACCGGTGAGTTGGTATACGGGGAGAATACCTATGCAGCAATAAGCGAAGCGGCAAGCATAGCCGTTGATTATCAGAAAACAAATTTTGAAAAAAACGAGATCCGCCCCGAACATTATTTTAACTGTACGGCAACAAATACGGATACCGGAACGGTAATACCATACAGGGAACCGGAAAACCAAAAGATCAATTACCAGATAAATTTCAGCCAGACCTTGACGGTGAATACATTGGCTTGCAATGCATTTGACACGTCAATCCGAAGAGCGGTCGACCGCATCGTAAGTGTTCAGGATGAGGTAAAGGCGACAAAAGCTGCGATTGAAAAAATAGATAAGGATATTGAAGCCGGTTTGGGTGATCCGGCAATATTGAAGCAAGTGAAAAGCCAGTTGGAGGATAAGCTGAAAATACAGGATAGAATGTATCTTGATGCCTTTGGGGATGCTTCTATGATTTTACAGGCGGCACAGAGTACGGTAGGTATCGAATCCTCCAGCGTAGGAGCAAGGGTGAACCGTCTTGAATCTACCGAGGCAATGCTGACAGAGCAGGAAACCAACTTTACAGAGGCGTTGTCGGACAATGAAGACGTAGAGTTGGGTGAAGCGCTGATTCGTGTAAATGAGGCGTATCTGTTATATAATATAACATTACAGGCAACATCTAAAATTCTTGGAAATTCACTATTGGATTTTATTTGATAATGGTGTATGATAGGGATACAATAAGATATACGAGAAAGGATGTGAACAGATATGCTCATAAAAACCAGATGTTTTGGTGAAATTGATTTGGAAGAGGACAAAATTTTAACTTTTGAGCGCGGATTGATAGGATTTGAAAATTGCAGGCAGTTTACCATTTTATATGATAATGAAGAAGGAACGGTATCGGAAAATCCGGGAAGTATATCGTGGCTGCAAAGCATTGAGGAACCGGGGCTGGCATTGCCGATTGTGAATCCCTTATTTGTGAAACCGGATTATAATCCAATCGTAGAGGATGAGCTTCTCAGGCATATCGGTGAGCTGACGGAAACGAACGTTGTTTTATTTCTCGCATTAAATGTGCCGGAAAATCTTGAAAAAATGACTGTTAATCTAATGGCTCCGCTTATTATCAATGCGGATACAAAGTGCGGGGCACAGATTATTGTTGAAAATGACGACTATCCGATAAAGTTCAACGTTTACGAAACCTTCAAAAAAAATAAGGAGGGCGAGTAGTATGTTGGCATTGGCAAGAAAAGTAAATGAAAGCATTGTGATTAACAATGATATTGAGATTACCGTATTGGATATCAAAGGGGATCAGGTAAAGCTTGGGGTCGCCGCACCAAAGACGATACCGGTTTACCGGAAAGAAATTTATATCCAGATTCAAGAAGCAAATAAAGAAGCGGCGGATCATACCCCTACGCCGGAAGATTTCAATAAATTATTTAAGTAGATGATATTAGAATGTCTGAAAAGCGCGAAAATCTCCTGCTCTCAAGAAACAGGGGATTTTTGCTGACGATAGATCAAAATTAAGGTAAATATTTTTTAGGAAACAGCCGATATTATCAGTAAGGAATTAGTGTACTTATTTGTACATATTCATAGTGAGGATTTTTTTCACACAATCATTATTATAACATGGAGGTTTTGAGGTGAAATCACTCACGGAAATCAATAACACATGGAGGTGCATGATATGGATATCGAGGCAATTGGTAGTAACGTTGGAAACGGCGCCGTGTCAAAACCCGCAAAGGTGCAGTCGCAGCCGCAGGTACAAGCACAGCAGCCCTCCAATGTACGTGTCGATGAAAGTGCGTATGCTGGACATGAAAGGAAATCTGGTAATACCGAGCAAAAAGGCGATGCTGAAAGGCAGCTTTCAGAAAGTACGGTGCGTGAAGCGGTAAGCAGTGCCAATTCAAGATTGAGTTCGACAAGGTGTGAGTTTTCTTATCATAAAGGAACGCATCGGGTATCAATCAAAGTATTTGATAAAGAGTCGGATGAGATTATCCGCGAAATACCACCGGAAAAGTCTTTAGAGATGCTTCAGAAGATGTGGGAATTAGCAGGACTTTTCGTGGACACCAAAAAGTAACGAAGATGACAATACAAGCCAGTATAGGATGAGTTGTCGGCACGTCCCCGCAAGGGGATTGCGTTCCTTTGTAAAGGAAACAGAATGGAGGGTATAAAATGGCACTAAGAATGATGGGATTAGCATCCAATATGGATACGGAGTCTATCGTAAAAGAGCTTATGATGGCGAAATCAGCCAAGAAAACAAAAATAGAGCAAAGAAAAACAAAACTGGAGTGGAAAAAGGAAGTATGGGCAGACCTAAATACCAAGCTGATGAATCTGTTTACAAAACAGGTATCAAAAATGAGATTTCAGTCTGCTGCCATGTACGGAGCCAAAAAAGTATCTTCATCCCATGAAGCGTTGGCGACGGCAACGGCAATCTCATCGGCGACAAACGGAAGTTACCGTATGCAGGTTCAAAGCGTGGCATCCGCTCAATATTTAACAGGAAGCAAGGTTACGCAAGACAGAAACGGCGAAAAAGTAACCGGCGAAACAAGATTAACCGATATGGATCCCAATTTGCTGAATAAGGGGATATCAATAAAAAACGGTGACAAAGAGGTGACTTTCCAAGTCCGGAGTGACGCAACCGTGAGTGATTTTGTAGCGGCATTGAAAGAAGCCGGATTAAATGCAAATTATGACGAGTCACAGGGACGTTTCTTTATTACAGGGAAAGAGAGCGGAGTGGAGAATGCCTTTTCCATTACCACAACCTCGCTTTCGGCAGCAGAAGTAAATGCAAGAAAAGCCTTGGATGACGCACTTGATTTTAATAATCTCAGTGCGGAAGGAAAAGCAGCCGTAAACGCCGCGTTTGATACATTATCTTCATTAAACGGCACACCGGAAGAAAATCAGGAAACGATTGATTCCGTCATTGAGTCCCTGACCAATGCCGGTTACGCAAAACAGACGGCAGATATAACGGATGCAGCTACAAAAGTATTAAGAGCACAGCTTTATAATGAGAATGTAGGCGAAGTCAGTCAGGAAGTACGGAAAAAATATTATGAAACAGACGCAGACGGCAATGTTACCGGCGCAATCAAACAGGAGTTAGTAGATAAATATGGAAATGAATATGATGCTTTAACTCCGGAAGAACGTGCAGGTCTGTCAAGAGAGGATTATATTCAGTTTTCGGTTGATCCGTTGGTTGAAAAAGATGTCAAAGAGGCTACTCTTGCAAAAGTAAATGATTTGATTGCCAACGATGAGGATGCAAAGCAAAGATTGGAAGCTTTAAAATTAGACGGAGTATCGGATTTGAGTACATTTCCGGCTTATCAGGTCACAGAGTTCGGACTGACGACATTTGACGGTACGAGCGTCAAAACAAGGGCGGCATTGGAAGCAACCGTAACCTCGTTGGTAGACGACTACGTAAACGTTGCAGACCGCGGTTCCGCAACAGACGGTTCCGCACTAAACGCTTTGGGATTAACCGATATCGCTGTTGACGATACCGGAGCACATGCGGTAGGAACACAGCCGGGCGGCATGGCATTGGTTTCTTCTTCCGACAGTGTCGTGACCTTGAATGGTGCGAATTTGTCCTCCTCCTCCTCGGTCATTACCGTAAACGGTTTGTCGGTGGAATTAAAGGGAGAAACCGCTGTCGGTGAAACGATTACGTTTACCGTATCCAATGACAATACCGCTACAGTTGACGCCGTAAAGGATTTTATCAAAGAGTACAATGCGATTGTGAAAGAGATGACCACTTTATTTAAGGCACCGTCTGCCAAAGGGTACGAACCGCTGACCGATGATGAGAAAGAGGGAATGTCGGAAGCACAGATCGAAAAATGGGAAAAGAAGATAAAAGACGCTTCTCTGAGAAACGATTCCCAATTAGGAGATCTGATGAGCAGTATGCGCATGGCACTCCAGACGACGGTTGAGATCGACGGCAAGAAATATTCTCTTTCCACATTTGGTATTGTAACATCAGCGATGATGAGTGAAAACGGTATGTTGCATCTTTCCGGTGATCCGGATGATCCTTCCTTTGCGGCAGAAAATGATTTACTGATGAAAGCATTGGAAAAAGACCCGGAGCTTGTTGCCAAGGCATTATCGGGAATTACACAGAATCTTTATAAAACGATGTCGGATAAAATGGCAGGCAGCAGGGTAAAAAGTGCATTCACGTTCTATAATGATAAGTCAATGGATGCGGAAATAAAAACGTTTGACGAACAGATCAAGGACTGGACAAAACGCTTGGAGCGGCAAGAAGATATGTTCTACAAACAGTTTACGGCGATGGAAAAGTCAATGGCACAGCTGCAAGCGCAGATGAATTCATTGTCAGGATTATTTGGAAGTAATTAACACAAAAAATAAATACAAAAATTTCTGAAACATTCGGGGGGAAGTTATAAATGAACAAACAAGCGGCAAATATTTATCAGAATAATGCGGTAACAACGGCGTCGCCTGCAAAGTTGACCTTAATGCTTTATGAAGGAGCGATTAAATTTTGTAACATCGCCCTGATTGCGTTAGAAGAAAAAGATATGGAGAAAGCGAACATCAACATACAGAAAGCTGAAAAGATAATCATGGAATTCCGTGTTACGTTGGATCACAAATACCCTGTATGGGAAGACTTTGAGCGGGTTTATGAATATATATATAACCGCTTGGTAGAGGGGAACCTTGCGAAGGATGCTAAGATTATTGAAGAAGCACTCGGATTTATTCGTGAGATGCGTGATACATGGAAGGAAGTAATGAGATTAAACAATGTTGAATAATAAGGAAGGTGTCGAAACAGATGAAACCGGAAAACAAAACCTATGTTCAATTATTGGTTGATTCTACGAAGCGCAAAGAGCTGCTTCTTCAAAGGATTCTGGATTATACCGGGGAGCAGAGCCGTTTATTGGAACAGGCAGTATTGGATTATGAGGCTTTTGAAGAAATCATGGGACAAAAAGCCGAAATCATCAATGAAATATCGGAGATCGACCAAGGCTTTGATACCATATTCAAACGGGTAGAAAACGCGATAGAAGAGGAACGCGAGAGCTTTAAAGAAGAAATCATTATTATGCAGAAACGTATCACATCCATTACCGAGTTAGGGGTATCCATTCAGGCATTGGAGAAAAAGAACAGTATGGCATTTCAATTATATTTATCCAATGAAAAGAATAAGATCCGGGAGAAGAAAACGAGTTCTGAAATGGCGTCCAACTATTATAAGAGCATGAATCGCGTTGGTTCTGCGGCGGAATCACATTTTATTAATCAAAAAAATTAAAATTTTATTAAAGTTTAGTATATCCGGATTTAATCCGATATATATAGTGTAATAAAATATCAAGCGGCAGGGATGCTGTAAAAAATTCAAGGAGGAATGAACTATGATAGTACAACACAACATGGCGTCAGCCAACACAAACAGACAGTTAGGCATTACCAATTCAAATCTTGCAAAATCAACAGAAAAGTTATCCAGCGGTTACCGAATCAACCGTGCAGGCGATGATGCGGCAGGACTTTCGATTTCCGAAAAAATGAGAAGTCAGGTCAGAGGTCTGGAAAGAGCATCCGCAAACTCACAGGATGGTATTTCGTTGATTCAGACAGCAGAAGGTGCTATGAACGAGCAGCATGCGATTCTGCAAAGAGCAAGAGAGCTTGCCGTTCAGGCAGCAAACGATGTAAATGTAACTGTTGACCGTGCAGCGATTTCGGAAGAGTTGAGTGCATTGAAGTCCGAATTTGACCGTATCAGGGATCAAACAGAATTCAACACGCAGAACCTCTTAAGCGGCGGATTCAAAGACAAGTGCCTGCAAGTAGGCGCGAACCAAAGTCAGGGTATTTCGATTACCATTAATACAACGGTATTTACTGAGATTCACTCAAAGGTAGCTAGTTATGCTACGGCAACCGCGGCAATTGATTCCGTTGATACGGACATCGAGGCTCTTTCCAAACAGCGTTCTCAACTTGGTGCATTACAGAACCGTTTGGAATATGCAATCCGTAATGCGGATAATACGGCGGAGAACTTACAATCAGCCGAATCGCGTATTCGTGACGTAAACATGGCACAGGAAATGACCAAGTATTCGAAGGACAGCATTCTGCAGCAGGCCGGTCAGGCAATGCTTGCCCAGGCAAATCAGTCAACACAGGGAGTTCTTGCATTATTGAGATAACGGATTTATACACTAACTGTCAGTATGTGAAAATGATTCTGAAAGAAACCATCGAAAGATGGTTTCTTTCAGGGTTTATGAAAAGCAGCAGGGTACTTTTTCAATCTATGAAAACACTAAAGTATGATGTTAAGTTAATTTGTGAAAACATTAAAATAATCTATTAAGTAATTTAAAAATAATCCGATATATATAGTACAAACAGCGAGGATGCTGTCGAAAATGATTTGAGAATCGAGGAGGAACGAGTTATGATAATACAACACAACATGGCATCAGCCAACACAAATAGACAGTTGGGGATTACCAATTCCAGTCTTGCAAAATCAACCGAAAAGTTAGCCAGCGGTTACCGGATTAACCGCGCAAGTGATGACGCAGCAGGTCTTTCGATTTCCGAAAAAATGAGAAGTCAGGTCAGAGGTTTGGAAAGAGCGTCCGCAAACTC
>DBDL01000051.1 GCA_002293545.1 Lachnoclostridium sp. UBA933
CCGAAGCTTCCAAACAAGCGCCCCAATCCCCAAGCCTATCACGGAAGGAATAAAAGAAAAGAGCAACGCAATCCAGTCTGCACCGCCGAACAAAAGCGATGGGATAATGAACCCCAATATTCCGGAAAAAACAGGGTATACCCACTTCATATAAGCGTTTTTGATGCCCAGCAACAGTGCCGCCGCAAAAGACACAAACGGCATGATCAAATAGAAATTCAGGATACTGAACCCCAGTTCGTCGCCGGGCAGTAAGCCTAGACTTCCCCATAAGAAAATCACCAGAAATATGAGGAAAGTAGCGCAATAACAAATAATTGACACTTTTTTTGCAGAAACCATTTTACACCTCCAGTTAATCATAGTATTTCACTTTATCGTCTGATAATATACTTCAAACATTAGGCGGCTGTCATTGTCCGCAATAAAGTTCTTGATCCTATTCATAGATATCTTACAATATCCGTATGAATAAATCCACTGCTTTTTATTTATATTGATTCATATTATATGTGCGGATTTTCCTTGACTATCCCGAATATTTATATTAGTATTTATGTATATAGACTAGGAGGATTTAAAAATGGAGAATGAAATGAAATGTCCACAGTGTGGCGCAATGATTGATGCAAAATCAATCCATTGCAGATTTTGCGGAGCTAAAGTTGCCGGTCAGGTACCTCCGCAGCAGCAATACCAGCAGCAGTATCAGCAACAGGCGCCTCCGCCCGGAGCAGGGTATAATCCGACGCCGAATGCGGTTCCGCCGGGATACGAAAGAAAATCCAAATTGGTGGCAGGCATATTACAGCTTGTATTCGGTTATTTAGGAGTCGGACGTTTTTATTTGGGGTATCATAACATCGCTGTTGCGCAGCTTCTGGTATCTATATTTACATGCGGTATCGGTACAATATGGCCGATTATTGACGGAATTATGATTATCACAGGCAGTGTTCCGGCAGACGGAAACGGTGTTCCGTTGAAAGAATAAAATCAGACATAATTGGCAGGTTATACTTTGCGGAGCTTTGGCAGGACGTATCCACGAAAATTTTCGTGGATACGTCCGTTTACCGATAACCGGGATATGCGGTTTTCGTGACAAATTCAGATATCCTGATAAATCCGGTACCGGTGAATAAACGGAGTAAAAAATGAAAACATATCAAACTGCGGAAATAGCCAAAATAATAGGGATTCATCCGAACACGGTACGTTTGTATGAAAAGCTGGAGCTAATACCTAAGCCGGAACGGGAGGCAAATGGATATCGGATTTTTACGGAAATGCATTTACAGCAAATCAAGATTATCCGTCTGGCATTTCAAGTGGAATTGGTACAAAACGGATTGCGGAAAAAAATCGCACATATGGTAAGAACATCGGCATTGGGGGATTATGAACAGGCCATCGTATTGGCAGAAGAATATTTAGAGCAAATCAGACAAGAGAAAAGCAAGGCGGAGGAAGCGGTCAGGATTGTAAGGCAGGTATTAGCCGGTGAAGTTCAGGAAAATACACACGTTTTCCGGCGAAAAGAAGTATCGGAATATTTGGACATTTCCATGGATTCAATACGCAATTGGGAAATGAACGGTTTGCTGACCGTGAGGAGAAAAGAAAATGGTTATCGGGTATATACGGACAATGATATACGGCGCCTGAAAATAATCCGCGCATTAAAGTGTGCAAATTATTCATTGGCGGCGATTTTGCGTATGCTGAATAAACTTTCAGAAAATCCGGATACAAATATCGAAAAGGTGCTGAACACTCCCAAGGCGGACGATGATATCATCCATGCTTCCGATAAACTGATTATTTCACTCAAGAAAGCCGAGAAAAATTCCCAGGAGATTTTGAATATTTTAAAGAAAATGAAGACGTATAAAAAAATATAACCCTCCACATTGCCACCAACCTTTTGATTGGTGGTATTCTTGTGTATGTAAAACAAAGCACACATCCGGCAGGCTTGCCGGATGAAAAAGCAGGAATGGAGGTTTTTATGGATAACGTAATTCAAGCGGAAGGATTATCGAAATCTTATGACAAGCTGACGGCGGTGAACAATCTCAGCTTGTCGGTAAAAAGAGGTACCGTATTCGGCTTGCTTGGGGCAAACGGAGCGGGGAAGAGTACGGCAATCGAATGTATATTAGGAACCAAAAAGTATGACAGGGGAATGGTTCGTATCTTAAACAGGGATCCGCGGACAGAGCGTAAAATCCTGTTTCAAAAAGTAGGCGTTCAATTCCAGGAGGCAAATTATCAAGAAAATATTACCGTTTCAGAGCTTTGCGGTGTAACCGGAGCATTGTATCATAATGCACTGGACAGTGATAAGCTTCTGACTAGATTCGGGATTGCCGATAAGAAAAAGAGTTTTGTAAAAGATTTATCCGGCGGGCAGAAACAACGTTTATTTATCGTACTTGCACTGATCCCTAACCCGGAGGTTGTGTTTCTGGACGAGCTGACGACAGGACTGGACGCCAGAGCGCGCAGGGATGTTTGGAAGATTCTCCGCGGGTTAAAAGAAGAGGGTATGACGATGCTTCTGACTTCGCATTTTATGGATGAAGTAGAAGTTTTGTGTGATATGATTTGTATTTTGAAAAATGGGGAAACCGTATTTTATGGCACGACGGAAGAAGCAATCCGTATGAGTCCGCATGACAAAATGGAGGATGCCTATCTATGGTTTACCGATGAGGAGGGACAACAGGATGAAAACATTTAAGACAATGATAATAACGGAAACGAAGCTTTCTCTCCGCGGGTTGGATATGCTGATTTTTGCCATTTTTATGCCGATTGCCGTATTGATTATTTTGGGAGTTATTTACGGAGAAAAACCGGCGTTTGCAGGGGCGGATTATACATTTATCGCACAATCCTTTGGAGCGCTGACTACAATCTCTATTGCGGCAGGCGGTGTTATGGGACTCCCGTTATTGGTATCCGATTACCGGAGCAAGAAGATATTGAAGCGTTTTCAGGTTACACCCGTCAGTCCGATGATGATTTTGATCGTACAGGTGACGATTTATACACTGTATGCCGTAGTATCGCTGGTCTTACTCTATCTGACGGCGGCGCTCTTTTTCAGCTACCGGATGCAGGGTTCACTGCTGCATTTTATGGGTGGTTATCTTTTGGTCCTGATAACGATGTTCAGTATCGGAGTTATGGTCGGCGGCATTGCAAAGAACAGCAAAATAGCAGGAGTGATTGCCAGCTTGCTGTATTTCCCTATGTTCATATTTTCCGGAGCCACACTGCCTTATGAAGTGATGCCTGCCGCGATGCGGCGAGCCGCAGATGTGCTGCCGCTGACGCAGGGAATTAAGATTCTGAAAGCTGCCTCTCTGGGAGAGGCGGCGGATAATATTTTTGTACCGGTCTTGGTTATGACGGTTCTTGCGGTGTCCTGTATTTTCATTTCACTTCGGTTTTTCAAATGGGAATAGTTTATTAATCATAGAAACAATCCGGCAATATCACCTTTCTTTCTGCTGCGGGAATGATAAATCTTCCGTTTTCTGCTCGACAGCGTGGGAGAAGGGTGATATAATCATAAAAGCAATTTTATCGCAGAGATAACATATCTGCTTCATACGATCATACAGCCGTAAGATGTGAAAAGAGCGGTACATGAAATAAATTGAAAGGTTTCCTGCCATGTATACTTTACTGAAAAAAGACGGAAATGCCAGGCGCGGGCGTTTAGAAACACCTCACGGAACAATTGAAACCCCCGTATTTATGAATGTTGGGACGGCGGCGGCGATTAAAGGTGCCGTATCAAGCATGGACTTAAAAGAAATCGGCACGCAGGTAGAGCTATCCAATACCTATCATTTACATGTCCGTCCGGGTGATGAAATCATCAGAAAGCTTGGCGGGCTTCATAAATTTATGAATTGGGATCGTCCCATCCTGACAGACTCCGGCGGTTTTCAAGTATTCTCTCTTGCCCGTCTGAGAAAGATTAAAGAAGAGGGTGTTTTTTTTCACTCCCATATTGACGGACGAAAAATTTTTATGGGTCCCGAAGAAAGTATACAGATCCAATCCAATCTTGCGTCTACGATTGCGATGGCGTTTGACGAATGCCCGCCCTATCCGGCAGAGAGAGAATACATGAAAGACTCGGTAGACCGGACAACGCGCTGGCTGGAGCGTTGTGCGGCGGAGATGGAACGTCTGAATAAGGCGGAAACGACAATCAACCGGGAGCAAATGCTTTTTGGGATCAATCAGGGCGGGGTCTATGAAGATATCCGTATCGAACATGCCAAACGGATTTCAGCGATGGACTTGGACGGTTATGCACTGGGAGGCTTGGCTGTCGGAGAAAGCCACGAAAATATGTACCGGATTCTTGATACGACGATTCCGTACCTGCCGGAGCATAAGCCGATTTATTTGATGGGAGTCGGAACCCCCGCCAATATTTTGGAGGCGGTGGAACGGGGGATTGACTTTTTTGACTGCGTGTATCCGACCCGAAACGGGCGTCACGGACATGCGTATACCAATTATGGGAAATTGAATTTATTGAATAAAAGGTTTGAGTCCGATGATGCTCCGATCGAACCCGGCTGCGGCTGCCCTGCTTGCAGGGATTACAGCCGGGCATATATCCGCCACCTGTTAAAAGCAAAAGAAATGTTAGGTCTTCGATTAATTGTCTTGCATAATCTTTCTTTTTATAATACAATGATGAAAGAAATTCGAGGTGCCATTGAAAATAATGATTATGTAATGTATAAAAAGCAAAAACTCGAAAAAATGAAACAGGAGGAAAAATAAATGCCGGAAAATATGATGATGATTGGGTGGATTGTAATTATATTAGGATTCTTTTATTTCTTTATGATACGTCCGCAGAACAAGCAGAAGAAAGAACATGAAGCACTGATGTCCACAATGGAAATCGGTGACAGTATTTTGACAACATCCGGATTTTACGGTGTCATTATTGATTTAACAGAAGATGTTATTATTGTAGAGTTCGGCAGCAATAAAAACTGCCGTATCCCGATGAAAAAAGAAGCGGTTGTTGAAGTTGAGA
>DBDL01000056.1 GCA_002293545.1 Lachnoclostridium sp. UBA933
GTTATCGCCGGGCATACACATCTCAACGCCTGCAGGTAATTCGATAACTCCGGTTACGTCAGTCGTACGGAAGTAGAACTGTGGACGATAGCCGTTGAAGAACGGTGTATGACGGCCGCCCTCTTCCTTTGTCAATACGTAAACCTGAGCAGTAAACTTCTTATGACATTTAATTGAACCCGGTTTTGCCAGTACCTGACCTCTTTCGATTTCGTTCTTCTGAACACCGCGGAGAAGTACGCCGGCATTGTCGCCTGCCTGAGCTTCGTCCAGTTCTTTGTGGAACATTTCAATACCCGTAACTACAACTTTGCGCGTTTCTTCTTTGATACCAACGATTTCTACTTCATCACTTAAATGAAGTGTGCCGGCTTCTACTCTGCCGGTTGCCACAGTACCACGGCCTGTAATAGAGAATACGTCCTCTACAGGCATGATGAAATCTTTGTCCGTATCCCTCTTGGGATTCGGGATATGCTCGTCTACTGTTTTCATGAGTTCAAGAATCTTGTCGCCCCATTCACTGTTCGGGTCTTCCAGAGCCTTTAATGCGGAACCTTTCACAATCGGACAATCGTTGAAGTTGTACTCTTCCAGCACTTCCGTGATTTCCATTTCCACTAATTCCAATAATTCTTCATCGTCAACCATGTCACATTTGTTCATGAATACAACGATATAAGGAACGCCTACCTGACGGGACAATAAGATGTGCTCTTTTGTCTGGCTCATAACACCGTCGTCCGCACCTACTACTAAAATAGCTCCGTCCATCTGAGCGGCACCGGTAATCATGTTCTTTACATAGTCGGCATGCCCCGGACAGTCAACGTGTGCATAGTGACGGGCTTCTGTTTCGTACTCAACATGAGCGGTTGAGATTGTGATACCTCTTTCCCTTTCTTCCGGTGCTTTATCAATATTATCAAAAGCCACCGCTTCACCTGTACCAAGACGAACGTTCAGAGTTTTTGTAATAGCAGCGGTAAGCGTCGTCTTACCATGATCAACGTGACCAATTGTACCGATATTACAGTGTGGTTTTGTTCTGTTAAATTTTTCCTTAGCCATTTTAAAATGTCCTCCTTAAATTAAATACATTTTCATATTTACGATATTTTTTTATATATGACAATATTATATTTCATGCATGAACAAATATCAAGCACTATTTACCATTTTTCTGTGTAAGAATTTTCTCCTGTACACTTTTGGGTACTTGTTCATACTTTTCAAAGAACATGGAGTAATTTCCGCGTCCTTGTGTGGCGGAACGAAGTTCTGTCGAATATCCGAACATCTCTGCAAGCGGTACAAAGGCTCTGATGATTTTGCCGCCTCCAATGTCTTCCATTCCCTCAATACGCCCGCGTTTTGAATTCAAGCTTCCGATTACGTCACCCATATAATCTTCCGGGGTCGTGACCTCCACTTTCATAATCGGTTCGACCAGTACCGCACTACCTTTGGACATCGCGTCCTTAAATGCCATGGAACCGGCAATATGGAATGCCATTTCACTTGAATCGACTTCGTGGTAGGAACCGTCCAATACCGTAGCATGGATTCCAAGTACCGGAAATCCGGCAAGAATACCTGCCTTGGCGGCTTCCTCGATCCCTGCGCCGACAGCCGGAATATATTCTTTCGGAATATTTCCGCCGACTACTTTTGATTCAAATTTAAACGTTTCTTCACCGTTTGCATCCATCGGCTCAAAAAGCACCTTACAATGTCCGTATTGACCGCGTCCGCCGGATTGTTTTGCATATTTGCTGTCTACCTCGACTGCTTTTGTAAATGTTTCTTTGTAAGCAACCTGAGGTGCGCCGACATTTGCCTCCACCTTATACTCGCGGAGCAGACGGTCAACGATAACCTCTAAGTGCAGCTCTCCCATTCCGGCAATAATCGTCTGTCCGGTTTCCGTATTCGTATGCGCACGGAATGTCGGGTCTTCTTCCGCCAGTTTTACCAAAGCTTCACTCATCTTCCCTTGCGCTACCTTTGTCTTTGGTTCAATCGCAAGTTCGATTACCGGTTCCGGAAATTCCATGGATTCAAGTATAACAGGGTGTTTTTCATCACAGATTGTATCACCGGTTGCCGTCAGCTTCAAACCGACTGCGGCGGCAATATCTCCCGAATACACCTTCGCCAGCTCTTCTCTTTTATTGGCATGCATCTGCAAAATACGTCCGACACGCTCTTTTTTCCCTTTGGTGGCATTCAGTACATAGGAACCGGAGTTCATTGTACCTGAGTACACCCGGAAAAAGGCAAGCTTTCCGACAAACGGATCCGCCATGATCTTGAATGCCAATGCCGCAAACGGCTCGTCGTCGCTTGAATGCCTGACCACTTCACTCCCGTTTTCGTCGATTCCGGTAATATCGGAAATGTCTGTCGGAGCCGGCATATATTCTACGATGGCATCCAATAACTTTTGCACGCCTCTGTTTCGGTATGCCGTTCCGCAGCATACCGGTATACATGCACAGGCACATGTCCCTTTTCTCAATGCTTTTTTCAGTTCTTCTTCGGAAGGTTCTTCCCCCTCTAGGTATGCCAGCATCAAATCATCATCTAACTCACAGATTTTTTCTATCAATTCGGTGCGGTAAAGCTCCGCATCCTCTTTCATATCTTCAGGAATTGCTTCAATCGTTACATCCTCACCTTTTTCATCGTGATAGAGATAAGCCTGCATTTCAAATAAATCAATGATTCCTTTAAAATTTTCTTCTTTACCAATCGGTAACTGCAATACAATTGCATTTTTTCCTAATCTGTTTTTAATCTGGTCCACTGCGCCATAAAAATCCGCACCCATAATGTCCATTTTATTGATAAATGCCATTCTCGGTACATTATAAGTGTCCGCCTGTCGCCATACATTTTCGGATTGTGGCTCCACACCGCCTTTTGCACAAAAGACACCAACCGCACCGTCCAGCACGCGAAGCGAACGTTCCACTTCAACCGTAAAGTCAACGTGTCCCGGCGTGTCTATAATATTGATACGGTATTCCGCCGCATCCGGAATTGCTTCATTTTCCTTTTGGGGCGTCCAATGACAGGTTGTTGCCGCCGATGTGATGGTAATTCCCCTTTCCTGCTCCTGCTCCATCCAGTCCATCGTAGCCGTACCTTCATGTGTGTCACCTATTTTATAATTAACACCGGTATAATATAAGATACGCTCGCTCAGCGTTGTCTTACCGGCATCAATATGAGCCATAATACCAATGTTTCTCGTTTGTTCCAGCGGATATTCTCTTCCGGCCAAATTATTTCCTCCTAACGTTACCTGTTTTACCAGCGATAATGTGCAAAGGCCTTATTCGCCTCAGCCATCTTGTGCATATCTTCTTTTTTCTTAACGGATGCCCCGGTATTGTTGGAGGCATCCAAAAGCTCATTGGCAAGTCTGTCTTTCATTGTTTTTTCACCTCTCCCGCGGGAGTATGATGTCAGCCAGCGAAGTGCCAGAGCCTGCCTGCGTTCCGGTCTTACATCAATCGGTACCTGGTAAGTGGAACCGCCGATTCGTCTTGCCTTTACTTCCAGCATCGGCATTACATTGTTCAGCGCCTGTTCAAACACTTCCAAAGCATCCTTTCCGGATCTTTCCTTAATCGTTTCAAACGCTCCGTATACGATTTTCTGTGCAACACCCTTTTTACCGTCCAGCATAATGTTGTTGATCAATTTCGTCACCGTCTTGCTGTTGTAAATCGGATCTACCAATACATCTCTTTTTTGAATATGTCCTTTACGTGGCACGTTGCTTCCCTCCTTAATATTCATATTAATTCACAGGTACTCACATACTTGTGTCCGCACCAGCTTAAATCTTGCATCTCTATTAATATAAAGCAAAAATTAATCCGGTACTTTTACATTAGTTACTTAGCAGCTTTCGGTCTTTTCGCTCCGTACTTTGAGCGAGCCTGCCTTCTGTTCGCAACACCGGCCGTATCTAATGTACCGCGTACAATATGATATCTTGTACCGGGTAAATCCCTTACCCTGCCGCCACGAATAAGAACCACACTATGCTCTTGAAGATTGTGACCTTCGCCCGGAATATAACTTGTCACTTCAATCTGGTTTGACAAACGTACTCTGGCGATTTTTCGCAATGCAGAGTTTGGCTTCCTTGGCGTTGCGGTACGAACTGACGTACAAACGCCTCTCTTTTGCGGGGAACTTCCCTCAATGGCTTTCTTCTTCAAAGAGTTGTACGTAGAACCCAGTGCCGGCGACTTTGACTTTTTGTCAACAGTCTTTCTGCCTTTTCGTACTAATTGGTTAAAAGTTGGCATTAATTTTCACCTCCTGTAGTTATTTTATGCATTTCGTTCTTTTTGACAAAACCCGTGTTTTGCCGTGTGTGCTTTTCAATAAACAAAAAAAGCCCCTGTGAACGCATGCTAAAACATTATATCGTAGCGGCTTTTGTTTGTCAACTATTTTTTAATTTTGACCGGAACCGGGATCTGACCGGGATTTTGACCGGAATCTTAAAAATTGCCCGGAACCGGGAATCCGCTGATTCTGTTTATCACCTCTGCAATCGGGTTCATATCATGCAGCAACGTCAAAAGACTGCTCTTTTGCACCAGTGACATAACAAAGGCACACCATTCGACCGATCCGGCAGCCCCGATAACAATCAGTACAATCCATAATAAAATAACACCCATAGCAAGTCCGGCCGCCGCCCCTGCCATCCGGTTAAGCTCTTTTAAAACAGGGATACGTTCAACCACTCCAAGTATGTGACCAATGATCCCAATGGCAATCATTGATATCACGAAGGACACCGTATAGGCAATACCGCCGCCCGCAAGACTGGTTTGAGGCACGAATCCGGCAATCACCGGGGTTAATGCAATAGAAAGAACAATTACCAAAATAAAACGTACCAAATGAAATAATGTTTTTATCAATCCGTTGTAATATCCCGCAAATGTACTGAGCAGAACAATAAGCACGGCAGCCGCTTCGGCTATTCTGACCTGACTAAGCATATGCTTCCTCTTTTCGTATATTTATGGACATAAGCGGCACTCCTCAGCCGCTCACCTTTATCTCCTGCAATACATTATCGTCAATGATAAGGTATTTATTGCTTCCGCTCCCCGGCAGAAAGTATGAAATACTGCGGTCAAAACCAAATTTAAACTTTTCTTCGCCATTGCACCGCAGGATATTGCATTTTTTCTCGGTGGTAAAGATTAATTCATCGTTATAACAGGCAACGGTTTCATAATCATAGGTAATATCGCGGGTCATCTCCCTGTTTCCGGCTAAGTCATACAGCTCTAAAACACTGCCCTCACGCTCTGTTTTGTTCAGTATGACGCCTACATGGTTTCCGCCCAAAACAGCACTCCTTATCTTATCGTCAAATGTCAGTTTAACGGTTTCTTCCGGTTGTTTCATTTCATCAAAAACAGAAAAACCCTTTTCATGAAAGATAACCACCGTATCCGATCCGGCAAATTCAATCCCGGTAATCATACTGTCCTCAAATGTTTTACCGCTGATTAAGCGGTTCTTGTCCTGACCGACCTCCGAAAAATTATAAAAATTCACCTGATTAAATGACGTTCCGTTTTTTACCGTCAGATAAGAAACAACTAAACTGCTGCCGTCATCTGAAATATCAAAATCAACCGGATAACCGCTTTCGGTTATGTTGGTAGGTATTTCTACAATCAAAGGCGTGACATTGCTGTAAGGATTGTAAATATTGATGACATTGGAATCGGCATCCTCAAGCAATACGGCGACAATCCCCTGTTCTGCCACACGCGCTTTCACAATCGGCAAAGTGGTTTCAATCCTTGTACCGGAGTCTTTTCCGTTAAATATGTAACACTCTTTTCCCCCCGCATTACAGACCGCCACGTATTCGCCGCAAATATCCGCATAGGGTACTTCCATTTCATATCCGCCGTTCCAGAGTATTTTACCTTCATGGTCAAAAGCGGACGCCCCATCCTTGCTGTATTTAAGGTAATTCTCACCGTATGGCAAATAACGGACGGTATTGCTGTCTTCCCTTTTCCATTCGGAAACCACATCGTAACTGCGGTATAACGGGTTGCTGAAGTACACAAAATAAATAATAAACGCCATTATCGCTGCAAGTATGACACCTGCCGCTGCAATCGGAACAACTGCTTTTCTATTCATATATAATTTCCCTTCTATAATGCTATTATATATGTTGTGATAAAAATAGAAAAGAGTTAATTTGGCATTTTTAATTTTTGTCCGATTCGGATATCATCCGCATCGGATAACCCGTTGATTTTCTTTATTTGTTCCACGTAACCGACCGTACGGTAATATTTTTGTGCAATCTGAGATAATGTATCCCCTTTCCTTACAATATAATTCCAAAAAGCCGGCGTCGTATTTGCTTCTGCCTTTTTGGGTTCCGGTTTGGGTGTTGATATGTTTTCGGGGGAGGGTTTGGGGGCAGGCTTTGGTTCGGGGGTAGGCTGGGACTCCGGTTTTTTGCCCGGAGTTTTTACCGGTTTTGGTTCTCCGTCCGAATCCTGCCGCTTTGCCGGATCAACCTGTTCCATCGGCTGTCCGGGTACTTTTTCTTCCCCCTGAATATCCTTTTGCTCTGAAACAGCCGATGAACTGACTGAAACGGCGGCACCGGTTGCCGGTAAATTTGCCTGCAAGCGCTCGACCTCTGTTTTGTCAGGTTCTTTTACCGTTTCTCCTTGAAAGGTTTCCTTTATATTCGATATTTGTTCTTCTGCTTTACGGAATGCGTTTTGATTCTGCAATGCAACAAATCCAAGAAGAACCGCAAATACAACGATAACGGTACCCAGTCCGACAGAATAACGTCCTTCTTTGCTTCTTTCCCTGCTTTCTCTGTTTCGCTTGCTTTCAAATCCCGTTTTTTCGGGTATGTATGAATCAATCGGCAGACCTTTTTTGGCTCTCAGCACGTTCCGGATATCCAGTGCCGTATCCTCCACATGCTCAAAACTGGTTTTGGAATCAATGTATCCCACCATATAGTCACGCATTTCTTCATTTTTTTCATAATAAATATAAAAGCCTTTTTGCCGCTCCATGACCCCTGCCGTCGACCGGAAAAAGCCTTCGTCTTTTTCTGCGTCATCATATATAAATAAAAGCTTGTCCGCACCCGAAAAATTTTTTCCGTGAATCACCCTGAGCGTTTCATTGCACGAAACCGGTGTTCCTGGTCCGGAATAATACCACCCTAGAATCTCCAAGCCGGTAAAGTTTTCTTTGATATCCGTATAGATATTCCCCCATATGTCTTGTGAAAACTGCTGATCCGTCCGTTCCGCAAACTGACGGATGGCAACCATCCCCGAAATAAACAAATACTTTACACCCTGCTCTGACCGGTTCGTTCCTAACAATACGCCTGCAATTTCCTTCCCCTCACTCCGTTTTGCTAATTGTTTTGCAAAACTAACCACATAATCTTCTATGTATATCTTACGATTTCCTTTGCAGTCACCGATTTGCCTCACACTTTTTGGCATTTCCAAAGCCATGAACCAATCCCCCTTATGCATTTGCTGTTCAACAGATTATCATATATCCGTCAGGGAATTTGTCGTTTCATGCTTTGCCCCCCAAAAACATTATTTCATTATTTTATATAAAATGACAAAAAAGCGTTGATTTTCCGGTACATGCCGTATTTCCTCCGCCGTCCGCCGTTATTTTTGTCAGACTATGAGAGATATTGCGATATTTTCCTTTGACGGGGTGAGTAAATTCTTCCAAGTTGTCAATACTTACCTTAAAAGAAAGTGTACGAATCGTACGCAGAAACGGAGCTTTATGATATATTATTTTGACACTGCCAAAAAGTCGGCATTGATTGATTTTTCAAAGACACTGAAAACATTAATCTCAGAGAAAAAATGTAAAACAGAAAATATCAGTGAAATCGTTCTGATATGTATCGGTTCGGACCGGGCGACCGGCGACTGCTTAGGTCCGATGGTGGGACACCGCATGTCCAAATACCAAAGAAACTTTTCCGTATACGGAACATTGGAAAAGCCTGTCCATGCCAAAAACTTATCTGCCGCACTCAGCTTTATCGGCAAATACCACAAAGACGCATTGATTATTGCCATCGACGCCTCCCTTGGCAGAGCGGAACATGTCGGCTATATTACGCTCGGTGAGGGTTCTCTTTCCCCCGGTGTAGGCGTTGATAAGGATTTACCGGACGTCGGCGACCTTTTTATCACCGGAATTGTCAATCTCGCCGCATTTAAAGGTGCCGGGCACTTGCTTCTGCAAACAACAAGACTGAACACGGTTATGCAGCTTACCGATTTTATCTGTATGGGGCTCAATCTTTGTCTTACAGTAAAGTCCGTCCCTCTAACGCCCGCAGTAAAGTAACCTCGTCAATGTATTCTAAATCACCGCCGACCGGAACACCGCTTGCAATACGTGAAACCGGTATCCCTGTCGGTTTCACGAGTTTGCTTATATACATGGCAGTCGTTTCCCCCTCCAGCGACGAATTGGTGGCAATAATCAACTCCTCCACATCACCCTGCAAACGCTCCATTAATTCTTTCAAACGGATATCTCCCGGGCCGATACCGAGCATAGGGGAAATCGCACCGTGCAATACATGGTACACCCCTTCGTACTTGCCGGTCTTTTCATAAGCAACTAAATCTCTTGTGTTTTCCACTGCCATAATCAATTTCTTGTTTCTGTTTTGACTGGTGCAAATCGGGCAGTATTCTTTGTCTGTTAATGTGAAGCATGTCTTGCACAGACAGATTTTTTCTTTCGCCGTCGTCAGACTGTCTGCCAACTGTTCCACACGTTCCTTCGGCATGTTCAGCACATGAAATGCCAGCCGCTGCGCCGTCTTGCTTCCGATCCCCGGAAGCCCTTCCAGTTCCTCAACAAGACGGTTAATCGCTTCACTGTAAAATTCCATCAGAACGGAAATCCTCCCCCAAGATCAAGTCCTCCGGTTAATGAATCCATCGCCCCTTTTGAATCTTTCTCAAGCTCACGAAGCGCCTCATTTGTCGCCGCCACAATCAAATCCTCCAGCATTTCGATATCATCCGGATCCACTACTTCTTCTGACAGCTTTACAGAAACCACCTCTTTCGTCCCTGATATTTTCACTGTTACGGCACCGCCGCCAGCCGTCGCTTCGTATACCTTTTCTTCCAGTTCCTTTTTTTGCTCTTCCATCTGACGCTGCATTTTTTGCGCCTGTTTCATTAAATTATTCATGTTCCCCGGCATCCCGCCCTGGAAACCGCCTCCGCGTCTTGCCATTTCTTCTTCCTCCTTTAATATATATACAACGTAGGGGCTATATGAAATGACAGTTTTTTATGTCATTTCATATAGTGGAAACATACCCTCCACTGATCGTCCGTCAATCCTTAACCTCCATTTTTACCCCTTTATGAATCCCAAACATTTCTCTTAGCTCTGGAATACTGTCATATTCCTGTTTGTTTTTCTGCAGCTTGACCATAACCTTCACTTCTTTTTTTATCTGGCTGCTAATGATGTGTTCTATTTCGTTCTTTTTATCTTCTTCCGCAAAATAACTTGCCGGCGTATCCTCATCAAATACCATAACCAGATGGTTATTTTCCGATACGCTCAATTTTACGTCCGCCATCATTCCCAAATCCACCGCATCAAACTTCCGGCTTATCGTATTCCAGTTCTTTGCCGCCTGCTCCAGTTCTTCGGGAACTGCTTTCGGATACTCTTTCTTCATCGGTTTCGCTTTTGCGTGGGATTCGGTATCCGGGGGCTTTCTGATTCCGTATTCCGGTGAAACTGGAATCCCGCTTTCCAACCGCTTCTCCATCTGTTCAATCCGCTGAACCAATGATTCATAATCCGATTCTGTCTGCGGTTTACACAGTTTAATCATTGTAGTTTCAAGCAATATCCGTTTGGATGCCGCATATCTCATTTGATTCATCAGCTCGGACAAAATTCGGATATACCGGAATACGGTATCTATACTAATCTGTTCCGCCGCTTCTTTTAAATCCTCAAGACCTTCTTCGGATAAATCTATCATGTCTGCTGTATCTTCGGATGTTTTCCATAACAGCAGGTTCCTGAGATACCAGACAAACTCGGAAACAAACTGACTCAGGTCCTTCCCCTCCAGCACAAGTTTATCCAAACATTTCATGATTTCATGTACGTTTCCGCCGCTTAATGCGCCGATAAACTTCCCGTATTCCTCTTGATCCACCATTCCTAGAATTCTCAAAACATTTTCATAGGTCAGCTTCTCTCCAAAATAAAAGGAAACACACTGCTCCAGTAAACTCAATCCGTCCCTTAACGCTCCGTCTGCCATTTTTGCAATATACCGGATTGCTTTTTCCTCCGCTTCCACCCCTTCTCTTTCAAGCAGCTCTGCCAGCCGGTCCGATATGGTATCTACCGTAATCCTCTTAAAATCATAACGCTGACACCTTGATAAAATCGTCATCGGTATCTTATGGACCTCCGTTGTCGCCAATATAAAAATCAAATACGGCGGCGGTTCCTCCAGTGTTTTTAAAAGGGCATTAAACGCACTTGTGGAAAGCATATGAACTTCATCCACGATATATACTTTATATTTCCCTTGCGCAGGGGAATAACGGACTTCTTCGATGACTTGGCGTATATCATCCACACGGTTGTTGGATGCCGCGTCGATTTCCACCACATTCATGGATGCCCCGGATCCGATTGCCCGGCACATTTCACATTCGCCGCATGGACCGTCTTCTGTCGGTGCCTCACAGTTCACAGCTTTGGCAAATACTTTGGCAACCGATGTTTTCCCGGTCCCCCGTGTTCCGCAAAAAAGGTAGGCATGTCCTATCCTGCTTGCTTTCAATTGATTTTTTAATATTGTAACAATCGCATCCTGACCCTTTACATCCTGAAATGTATCCGGACGGAATTTCCGGTATAATGCCTGATATGCCATAACAATAACTCCTCATAATCCGTTGCCGTTCCGCACTGTTCTCCATGATTGCGCACATTTCTTACACACAAAATCTCCATGATTTCATACATTTCTGATACACAAAAAACAGCTTGTTTTCGCTGTGAGATGTCCGGATTTATGCTAATCTCCAAAATTGATTCCCAGGCTCCTTGCTTCNNCCATAGCAGATACTCCTATCTTCCGTTTTTGCTTTCTGTCTGGTGCAGTAAATTATACTAATCCCCAAAGTTTATTCCCAGACTTCTCGCTTCCTCAATAATCGAAGATTTCGGATCAATTGATTTTAACTTGCCCGCCACCTTTGACAGAGGAACCGGAACGATCTCATCATTTTGGAAAGCCACCATGTTTCCATAGTTTCCGTCAATAACCAGTTTTGCCGCCGCCGCTCCGAGCCTGGAGGCCGCCACACGGTCAAAAGCACAGGGACTTCCGCCTCTGATTGTATGTCCGGGAACCGTAATTCGTATTTCTGTATCCGGATCAATGCGTTCTTCTAACTCAGCGCCGACTTTATACGAAATACTCGGATACGGATTGTTCAGCAATTTGGCTTTCAGCGTTTTTTTCGATAACGCAAAATCTTCTTTGGAGATTGCCCCTTCTGCCACCGCCAAAATAGAGAATCGTTTCCCCGCTCCCTTTCTCTGTTCAATCGCCTGAACGACTTTTTCGATATCATACGGAATCTCCGGAATCAAAATAATATCCGCACCTCCCGCAATACCCGCATGTAATGTCAGCCATCCGACTTTATGTCCCATCACTTCCACGATAAATACGCGCCTGTGTGAAAATGCCGTCGTATGAATACAGTCAATCGCATTGGTCGCCAGCTCCACCGCACTCTGGAAACCAAATGTCATATCGGTTCCCCACAAATCCTTGTCAATCGTTTTGGGCAGCCCGACAACATTCAGCCGCTCCCCCGCAAGAAGATTCGATGTCTTATGGGTTCCGTTACCCCCTAATATCACAAGCCCGTCCAGCTTCAAGCCGGTATACGTTTTTTTCATCAGTTCAACCTTATCTGAGCCGTTTTCATCCGGCTTCGTCATCATTTTGAACGGTTGTCTTGATGTGCCGAGTATCGTTCCGCCCTCGGTAAGTATTCCCGAAAAATCACTGGGTTTCAAAATACGGTATTTCTCATACATTAATCCGTAAAAACCTTCTAAAAATCCATACAGCTCTACTTCTTCCCCATAGTGTTTATAAAGCGATTTTGCCACTCCGCGCATGGTAGCATTCAGGCTCTGGCAGTCACCGCCGCTTGTTAAAAATCCAATTCTTCTCATCTTTTCCTCTTTTCTATAGATATCCGGCGTATCCTTGTCCGGATTTTTCCCTACAGCGTTTATTATATCAAAAGATATTTTTTTTTACAATGCCATTCATGAAATCGTTTTGGCTGCATTTATTTTTGTAGTAGGAGGTTTGTATATCGTGCGGAACCTTTAGTTCCAACTAAAAATTTCAGGGGCAAAAACCCCTGAAATTTTTCTCAACCAATTTACGTGTTACCATAACCTGATGCCCGCAGCCAAGACATTTCAAACGAAAATCCATACCGACGCGCAGAATTTCCCATCGGTTATGCCCGCACGGGTGCGGCTTTTTTAATTGAATGATATTCCCGGTATGGAAATCCATATCCCCACTGCTCCTTGATGATGAATCAATCGTTTACATAAAGCACTACGGCGATGATTATGATCAAAAGCAAAAAGGAGAAAATCAAAAACATTTGAATCACTTTGTCGCCCATGTCAATTTTCGTTTGAATTTGTGCTTTACGTGTTTGGTCCCCGGTTGTTTCACCTGTTTTGATAATTGTCCTTATTTTGTCAAGTGTTTTTGCTTCTTTTTCTTCTTCCATAATATCCCCCGTTCTTACACACGTTTTTACGCATAATTGCCCGATATTTATGCTTACTTTTATTTCAGCTTATCATATAAATCTTTCACTGCCGGATAAATGTTTACAAAACGCTGATATCTTTCTTCATATTTTGCAGCCAGCTCCGGCTCCGGTTCAATCGTATCCTTGATTTTGACGATTTTTTCGGCGGCTTCCTCGACGGAAGCATATTCGCCGCAGGCTACGGCAGCCAGCATGGCACCGCCCAAACCGANNTACCGGGACCTTCTTCGCTTTCAATAACATTTACCCTGATATTCAGGATGTTGGCAATCATTCTCTTCCAGAGAGGACTCTTGGCACCGCCGCCGCAGATTTTTGTTTCTTCGATTTTGATACCTAATGATTTGGCAACCTCAAAGGAATCACGGATAGCAAATGCAACGCCCTCCAGTACCGCCTGTGTCATTTCTGCTCTTGTTGTATCCATCGTCATACCGATGAATAAACCTCTGGCATCCGGGTTGTTGTGCGGAGAACGCTCTCCCATTAGATAAGGAAGATAATATACATTATTTTCGCCGAGTTTTGTTACCAGCTGTTCTTCCGCCGGATAGTTTTTGGTTCCGAGAATACCGCTCATCCACCATTTACTGGCAGAACCGGCACAAAGCATACAGCCCATTAAATGATAGTTCCCGTCCGCATGGGCAAACGCATGAAGCGCATTGTACTTGTCAACACCGAAGTCCTTACTTGATATGAAAATCGTTCCGGAGGTTCCCAGTGAAATATTGCAGCCGCCATCTCCGACGGTACCTGTGCCGATTGCCGCCGCCGCATTATCCCCGGCACCCGCCGCAATTTTACAATGTTCGGAAAGACCGAGCAAGCCGGCGGCTTCGCTCGTCAGGTTTCCCGTGATATCGTAGCTTTCAAATAATTTCGGCATTTGTTCTTCTTTGATTGAACAGATTTCCAGCATTTCCTTTGACCAGCATTTCCTTTTGACATCCATCAAAAGCATACCGGAAGCGTCGGAATAATCACAACTATGAACACCGGTCAGCCGGTATGCGATATAATCCTTGGGAAGCATGATTTTTGCAATCCTTGCAAAATTTTCAGGTTCGTTTTCTTTTACCCAAAGAACCTTAGGTGCGGTGAATCCGGCAAATGCAATATTTGCAGTATATTCCGAAAGCTTGTCTTTTCCGACCACGTCATTCAGATAATTGGTTTCCTTCGATGTCCTGCCGTCATTCCATAGGATTGCCGGACGGATCACGTTGTCCTCTTCGTCCAATATGACCAATCCATGCATTTGACCGCCCGAACTGATTCCGGCAATCTCATTTTTATCATAACCACTGACAAGCTCTTTTATTCCGGTAGTTACGGCATCCCACCAATCCTCCGGATTTTGCTCCGACCATCCCGGATTCGGAAAGGATAAAGGATAGTCCTTTGATACGATATTTTTAATGGTTCCGTCTGCCTCCATCAACAGCAGCTTTACCGCAGATGTGCCAAGATCAATGCCAATATATTTCATACTAACCTCCGTTATCTATGTTTTATTAAATTTTCAACAAACCGCCACCTTCCGGTGACGGTCTGTAATCATTTCTTTACGACCCGTACGGTCATGCGAAAGGATTTTCTGTTTTATACAGAACTCCCGCCGGCTGATTGTAACCGATTTCTTCCACATCAACACCGATGTATTTGAATACTTCATAGATTGTCTTTCCGAAATGCCCGAATGCAACCGCACCATGGTGAGGATAATTCCCTTCAATCAATACGTGACGGTAAAAACGCCCCATCTCCGGTATGGCAAAAATACCGATTGCCCCAAAGGAACGTGTTGCCACAGGAAGAACTTCCCCATGTGCAATATAGGCACGGAGTTTTGCGTCCGCTGTTGACTGAAGCCGGTAAAACGTAATATCGCCGGGGATAATATCACCTTCCAGCGTTCCCTGTGTTACTTCCTCCGGAAGTGCCCTTGCCATAATCATCTGATATTTCATTTCACAGGCAGATAATTTGCCGGAAGCGGTATTTCCGCAATGGAAGCCCATAAACACATCTTTCAATGTATAGTCAAACTTCCCTTTAATGTCTTCTTCGTACATATCGGCAGGGACCGAATTATTGATATCCAGAAGCGTAACCGTATCTTCTGAAATCAGTGTTCCGATATATTCACTCAATGCGCCGTAGATATCTACTTCACATGCAACCGGAATCCCTTTTGCCGTCAGACGGCTGTTTACATAACATGGTACAAACCCGAACTGCGTCTGGAATGCAGGCCAGCATTTACCGGCAAGGGTTACATATTCACGATAACCTTTGTGTTCCTCAACCCAATCCAGAAGAGTCAGCTCATATTGGGCAAGCTTAGAAAGAATCTCCGGCTTTTTGTTTCCTTTTCCTAATTCCTCTTCCATTTCT
>DBDL01000039.1:0-2864 GCA_002293545.1 Lachnoclostridium sp. UBA933
TTTCCGAACTGCTTATATATTTCAGAATCCGCCTCATATGATACAGCATAAATATTGTTACGGCAATCAGTATCCCTTTGTATACGTTTGCCGCCGTTATGTGCCCGACGAACGTCAGAAGTACAATAAAAATCCGGCAGAATACACTGAGCCACCAGCCGAATTGCACTCTTGTATTGGTTGCTTTATTCTCCGCCATATTTGATATATCAACCAATGTATACAGAATGATAAATTCCGCATAGATTTCACAAACAATCTGCAAAAAATATATAACTAAAACGGTAACAATCATTTCTTTCCCATTCATAAAAAACGGTATGACAGGCAATACAACCGACAATACCGCGGACAAAAAAAGCAGGGGAATACTGCGTGTAAATTTTCCGGAATATTTTAATAACAATAAAACCCCAATAAAAAGTAAAACACATCCGGCCATATCCGGCAGCACATCTATTTTAACGCGGTCGTTCAATACATATCTTGTTATATACTCCTGAATTTTGTCCCCGATATCTTTTGTCCAAATATAATCCGGATAGTGCATTCCTGCCGCAAAAATATCTGCTCCGGAAAAAAGCAGACCCAACATAATTAAAATAATTACTCCCATACCCGTCCCTCCTTAATGATTCATGATTAGTATTATTTTACTACAATTTTCGTATCTTTACTATACTTTTTTCTGAATAATTTCACGAAACACATATTCTGCAATCATCAGACCTGCGACTGCCGGTGCAAAAGCAGTGCTTCCGGGTATTTCCCCTCTCACAAGGGGTTGTTCTTCCGAATATAATACGCGAAGGGATTCCACCCCTCTTTTTTTGCATTCCCGCCTCATCACTTTTGCCAGCGGACATATTTTTGTATCGTATATATCCGCCAGCTTAAACTGACCGGAATCCAGTTTATTTCCTGCCCCCATGCAACTGATAAGCGGAACCCCCGCTCCTTTTGCCCGCATAATCAGCTCCAGCTTTGCCGTTACCGTATCCACGGCATCAATGATATAATCATACCTGCAAAAATCAAACCGGTTTGCATTTTCAGGCAGGAAAAATACATAATGCGTATGTACGGAAAGATCGGGATTAATGGAAAGACAGCGTTTTTTCATTACTTCTGTCTTTTCCAGTCCGACGGTATCCTGAGCCGCAATCACCTGTCGGTTCAAGTTGCTGAGTGAAATAATATCCCCGTCAATGAAACTGATTTCCCCAACCCCGCTTCTGACCAGTGATTCCGCCGCAAAACCGCCGACTCCACCGATTCCGAAAACAGCAATATGCGACTGTTTTAACCGCCTGATACCCTCTTCCCCGACTAATATTTCCGTTCTTTCATATTGTTTATCCATAACCTCTCCCATGCTCCGTTCCGTGCAAAACCCGTACCGCAGCCAAAACAAAACCTCCCAAGCCCGAAAAAGATGTCCGAAACATTCCGAACATCTTTATCCTCATCCATCATCCGCAGATTGTATGAAAAACAATATCTCCCTATATCTATCCCATAACCGTACATGGAGTACCTTGATCCCCGAACAGCACCGAATCAATAATTTTCGGCACGCTGTTCAAAGTAGGCTTTGGGATGGTTACATACCGGACAGGTATCCGGAGCTTTCTGTCCCATATGAATATGCCCGCAATTCCTGCACTCCCAAACAGTATCTCCATCCTTACTGAACACCAAATCCCCTTCAATATTTGAAAGAAGCTTGCGGTATCTTTCTTCATGCATCTTCTCGATTTCCGCTACGCCTTTGAACAAGTCGGCAATACGGTCAAAGCCCTCTTCCCTCGCTTCTTTCTCAAACTTGGCATACATATCCGTCCACTCATAGTTTTCACCGTCTGCGGCATCCTTCAGATTTACAGTCGTGTCCTGCACTGCTCCGCCGTGCAAAAGCTTAAACCAGATTTTTGCATGTTCTTTTTCATTGTTTGCCGTTTCTTCAAATAGGTTTGCAATCTGCTCATAACCGTCTTTTTTGGCTTTTGAAGAATAATACGTGTACTTGTTTCTTGCTTGTGATTCTCCCGCAAATGCCGCCATTAAATTTGCTTCTGTTCTCGTTCCTTTGATATCTTCCATTCTTTACACCTTGTCCTTTCTTCCAATCTACTTTAATTATACCGATTACGGGCAAAAAGTCAAACCTTTATTTACTATTTATTACCTTCCCTTTTCCTTTTCACGATTCGCTTTGTCCTGAAGGCATCCCGGCGGAAGCTCCATAATTTCAATGCTGTTACCGTCCGGGTCATGCGTCCAGAATTGGATACAGCCGGAAAAGCCTTTCTTGATCTCACTGTCTGCCGGGGCACCTTTCCCCGTTATTTCACTGACTGCCGACTTGATATCGTCTACTTCCAGACAAATATGATGAAACCCGGCCGCCCGTTCCCTGTTCGGGGACGGCTCTGTCCCGTTCGGAAATATTTCAATATATTGGCTCGGAGCGACAAACATGTGCACACTCCCGACCGATTTATCTTCATTGTACATCCGGAACGCTTCTTTTAAACCAAGTATTTCCCGATAAAATGCCGCTGTTTTTTCAATGTCCTCTGCAAAAATTGCAAAATGCCCGATTCTTGTTATCATGATTTTTCCCTCGCCTTATTAAAATTATCTATATCATAACATTTTATTGCTTCTTCCGCAATTCTCTTGGGTGCTGTTTTGTTGGAATTTTGTAAGGTTGTCCCCTTGTATACCGGATGCCAGCCTTACCACTGTTCCGCAAAGATTCGCGTCATGATTTCATATCGGCACGGGAAAGCAATGGGAGCATTACAATTCACTTTGATTACAGCTTTCCTCATGTATTTTCAACTTTTTAATACTTCTGT
>DBDL01000039.1:2916-4775 GCA_002293545.1 Lachnoclostridium sp. UBA933
AATTCAGGAACAGGCGTCCGTATCAGTGTTGCTGTCGGCATAGGCGGAAGTGTTGAGTATGTCGATTCTGTCGGTGCGGGCGTTTCCACAACACGATTTTCGGTTTGTTCGCAATAAAATGTTTTGTATCGTTTTTCTCTTTAGTACGCAATCTTTTGCATATAACCCCAACTAAGTGTGTGTATTTGAAAAGAGGAATCCATTGCTAAACTTCGATACATATATGCTTTGCAATCCCGCGCGCATTCTTCAAACGCCAGCATTGTAATTATGATTTTCTGTGTCTGCAGCGGAGGAAACTTGATTTCTGAAAGAGAGGTGCAGTTTTCAAATGCCCGCATTGGGATATCCACATTTTCAGGAAGCTTTACCGTGCGAATCGCTGAATTTCGATAATTGTATCCATGCCCAAACGATGAAATACTGACTAAATCAGCAATCCCTTCTAGTTTTGGATGTCCATTCCGATATACGGTGGTTATTTTACTGCATTCATTGAAAGCGGCACTCTCACTTATTTTGGTGTGTGGCAATTTTACCGCCGTAAAGGCAGTACCTTGAAAAGATTGTGTCCCAAGCGCTGCACCCCTTAGATTTGATACATTCGCCTCTCCGTATACTTTGATCTGCCCCTCCTGTAAAACAGTGTTTAAACGACTGCAATTCATAAAACAATAGGAGCTGATACGTGTAATTTTATCGGATAAGGTAACTTCCGTAAGTTTTTTACAATCTCGAAAAGCATGATTCCCAAGCTCTCCCTCAAAATCCGTAATAAAAACCTCTTCCAGATTCGGTAGCACACTTGCCGATGTTGTTTGGTCAAGAGCTCCCATCCGGGCGCTGCCCCAAAGCGCAATATGCTTGATATCAGCGTATGTAACGGATATACCTCGGCTTGCACATTCATCAAAATAATAGGCAATCGTTTCTGACATCATTTCACCGTCAATCGGTACCATATGAAAGGCATTGATTTTCATGGGAATATTTTTTGTACCTGATTGAGGAATTCCATATTCGTCATATTCAATTTGATTGACATAGGCTTTGCAGTCAGGATGAGTGCCGTAAAATGCGAGAGAATAAACTCCTGGCATTGAAACTTGATCCGGATGAAATTGAATCTCTTTTAAGTTTCTGCATTCACGAAAACACGATTCCCCGATTGTTACATCTTTAGGTAACAATACCGACGTGAATGCTGTGTATTCAAATGCATGAGGCGGCAGATCCACAAACTCCCTTAAATCGGCTTCACTCATTTTTTCCCGGCGTCCCTCTACCTGCAAGGAAACTAAGCTTGTACACTTATAAAATGCATAATCTCCTATGCGAAATGCCGCTGTATTAGGAATTTTAACATACTTCAGGCTTGTACAATCATCGAAACACTGTGTTTGAATCGCCATTTCCCCGGTTATCCCGCTGTTCAAGCCGGTAAGATCAGCATTGGAGTTTGCACTGAAAACAGTAGCTTTGTCTTTATACAGCCGATTCAGCAAATGACAAGCCATAAAGCAATAAGCAGGCAATGAATACCTTCTTCCTTCCGGGAGCCAGACGACCTTTAACTTACGGCAATACGCAAATGCATATTGCTTAAGCGTTCCATTAAAATCTGACATATCGACATATTCCAGATTCGGTACAGCATGTACTGCGGAGCTGGAATCATTACCGGAACCTATGCCCAGAGCAGCATTGCCAATCAGTTTGATTGAGGTAATATCTGAGGCAGGCTTGCTGCCCAGACTTCTCCTTATGGCATTCGCCATCGTTTCATTATTGCTTGGCTGAACAACCAGATGCTTTGCACTTCCGGCTCGTTTGAGGGCACTGTAGGCATTCAGTCTTCT
>DBDL01000158.1 GCA_002293545.1 Lachnoclostridium sp. UBA933
GGACATCCCGAATGTGAATACGATGATTATTGACGATGCCGACAAGATGGGGCTTTCTCAGCTTTATCAGCTGCGCGGACGGGTCGGGCGTTCCAACCGGACCGCTTATGCGTTTCTGATGTACCGGAGGGACAAAATACTGCGGGAAGTGGCAGAAAAACGATTGGAAGCAATCAAAGAATTTACGGAGCTTGGTTCCGGGTTTAAAATCTCCATGAGGGATTTGGAAATCCGCGGTGCGGGGAATCTTCTGGGAGAGCGGCAGCACGGACATATGGAAGCGGTCGGATATGATTTATATTGTAAAATGCTGAATCAGGCGGTCAAGAAGCTAAAAGGAGAAGAAATCAAGATTGAACAGTACGATACGTCGGTCGATATTAATCTGGACGCCTTTATTCCGTCCGGGTATATTCGGAGTGAAAATACCAAGCTGGATATGTATAAAAGGATTGCGGATATCATGGCGGAGGAANNTTGACCGTTTCGGGGAACCGCCGGAAAGTGTCCTGAACCTTTTAAGGATATCCATGCTCAAATCCATGGCACACAGTGCATTTATTACAAACATTACCCAAAAACAGAATGAAATCAAGTTTTTTCTTTATCCGAATGCGAAGATTGCAGGAGAGAAAATTCCCGGTCTTCTTTCGCGGGTCGGACATAATATGAGGTATGTTCATGGAGGGGCGCCATATTTTCTCTATACCTTGAGAGGAAAATGTGATATATTAGAACATGTAGAAAATATCATCCATGAAGTTGACGGATTGAAATTGAACAAGGAGATATGATGAAGAATAAAATGTACAGATTCATTGCCGTACTGCTTTTGTTATGTGTGACAGGCTGCAGTTCTGCTGAGGCACCGTCCGGGAACATAACAGGAATGAAAGAGAGAGCAGGAAATGTGGCAAAGGGGGATTTGGAAGCAAATTCGGTTATTATTGCCGTTGGAAATAAGGATGTTACCTATCAGGAATATCAAATGTATTCCTATTTATTGCAAAGCAAATACGATACCGTATTGGACGAGAAAATATGGAAGTATGACATAAGCAAAGACCGGACGCTTGGAACCGAAGCCGTGGAGGAAATCATCCGTTTGATTATTCAACTGAAGGTGATTGAGAAAGAAGCAGTCAAACAAAAGCTTGAGCTGACCGTCGATGAAAAAGAGGAGATTGCTTTTAATGTGGATAAATTTCTTGAAAAGGTTTCGGATCAGGATAAGAAAAAATACAATATTACCGCGGAGATGTTCCGGGTAGTCTTGGAAAACAATGTGCTGGCAAGGATGATGTATGATGTCGTGACAGGCGCTGTGAATGAAGAAGCAGTAAAAAAAGAAGGGGATGGGGGAGTACAGTCGATTTTATCGGAACAGATCAAGGTCTTTCAGGAAAAATATAAAAAATGGACGGAGAATTATGAAGTAAGAGTAAGCGAGTCGATATTAGAGAGGGAGTTGTTTGAATGATGGGAAGCAAATTCATTACGGAAAAGGGAGTTATCTGAATGAGAGGAAGCGGAGTTCTTTTACCAATCAGCAGTTTGCCGTCGGATTATGGAATCGGGGCGTTGGACCGGCAGGCATATTTATTTATTGACATCTTGAAAGCGGCAGGGCAGAGGTATTGGCAAATCCTTCCCATCGGTCCGACCAGTTATGGAGATTCGCCCTATCAATCCTTTTCAACCTTTGCGGGGAATCCGTTTTTTATCTCTTTGGAAGCATTGATTGAACAGGGGTATCTGACAAAGGAAGAATGTATGGCGGTTGATTTTGAGGAAAATCCCGGTTATGTCGAATATGAAAAAATATATTACGGCAGATTTCCATTGCTGAGGAAAGCGTATCAGCGTTCGGGAATGCAGGGGAAACCGGAATTTCATCATTTTATTGAACAGAATGCCGGATGGCTTACCGACTATGCTTTTTTTATGGCAATCAAAGATGAATACAAGGGATTGTCGTTTACCGAGTGGGATGACGATATACGTATGCGCGAACCGGAGGCTATGGAAGAATACCGGGAAAGACTACAGGATGATATTTATTTTTATATGTATCTGCAATATGAGTTTGACCGGCAATGGAAAAATATCAAGGACTATGCGAATAAAAACGGAATTCAGATAATCGGGGATATTCCGATATATGTTGCCCTTGACAGCGCCGATACATGGGCAAATCCGGAGCTGTTTCAATTGACGGAGGACCTTGAACCGGTTGCGGTAGCCGGTTGTCCGCCGGACGGATTTTCCGCCGACGGGCAGCTTTGGGGAAATCCGCTTTACCAGTGGGATTACCACAAGGAAACAAGCTATGCATGGTGGATAAAGCGTATCCAAAATTGCATTAAGTGGTATGATTTGATTCGTATTGATCATTTCCGCGGATTTGATGAATATTATTCCGTTCCGTTCGGTCATAAGGATGCTGTGAACGGGCACTGGGAGCGCGGTCCGGGTATTGAGATTTTCCAGACGCTGAAAGAGAATTTCGGTGAGATGAATATTATTGCGGAGGACTTGGGGTTTTTGACGGACAGTGTGCGGAAGCTTCTGGCAGACACGGAATTTCCGGGGATGAAAGTGCTGCAGTTTGCATTTGATACGAGAGAAGAAAGTGATTATATGCCGCATAACTATGAGAGGAACTGTGTTGTATATACCGGAACCCATGATAATGAAACAACGAAAGGCTGGTTTGGAAATCTGCCCGAATGGGATAAAAAGGTGGCCTTGAAATATATGGATATGTTAGATGAAACAGAGGATGAAAGGCTGACTTGGCATTTGATCTGTGTGGCAATGCAGAGTGTGGCGGATTTGTGTATTATTCCGGCGTGGGATTATTTATTGCTCGGAAACGAGGCGAGGATGAATAAGCCGTCTGTTCTTGGGGATAACTGGAAGTGGCGGTTGAGTGAGAACGCCTTTCCGGAGGAACTGATTCAGAGGATCTGGGATATTACGAAGATATATTCCCGGCTGTAAGAGAAGATACGGTATGGAGAACGGGACAGGATTCAGGACAGGATAATCGGAGAATGTTTATATTCGTTCGGGAGCTGTACATGGTATTTTTTTGATACAGCATAATTATATAAATCGGCGGCAAGGAAATCTTTTTCAAGTATATGAGCGGCATTTTTGGAAAGGGTTTCTTTTGCTTTTGCGGGACTGGAAACCAGTATTTCTTTATTGGGAATATCAGAAATAAGAGGAGTAACCTCACGCCTTAATCCCAATAAACGAAGCAGGGTGTATTTCGGCTGATTGGAGGTGAATCCTAAGAGTGTCTGAAACATTGCACGCTGTAAGCGGGTGAGTGTATATTGTTTTACATCAAGGAGCTCAAGAAATTGCGGAAGGTTTTGGTAATCCGGAAGGCAGTTCCGGATTAGGTTTGCCAAATCGGGGGTGATGTCCTTGATTAACTCAAGATTGTCTGCTCCGGTGCGGAGTGCATAGTAAATCAAGTCGGAAAAATCGGAGCTGTCGAGGGGACCGGTTTCAGACAAGTGATTTTCATATAATTTAGAGGCACGGGGAGGCATGACATTGTTTCGGTCAGAGATGTCAGACATCCCGCGGACGGCAGTCCCAGAAGCAAAATCCCCGGAGGCGGCTGTGTCATGATGGCTGACCTTTTGGCGGGGAACAGTATACGGTTTGATTTTAGAATGCAATTGCAGCAGGGTGGTTATATACTCAATCCCCAATAAATTATTTGGTTCGGATAATGGGGAATCACCTTCATAGTTTAATATTTCTTTGGCAGCCTTTTCCCGTGCCAAAGGAAAAGAGCTTCCGTTTCGTAAGTGGTTTTGCAATGAGTTACGAAAGGTAACCGGTTCATTGGCAAAAAGATCGGCAAACGGAATCAGGTCATTTATGGTACCGCATTCACTTCCAAAGCATAAGGAAGTGACAAAGGGCAGCTCGTTTAAAATGGAAATTGCCCCATAGGCAAAATCCCTTGCGCTGGACAGACTGTAATATGCCGGCAGTTCAAAGACAATATGTGCGCCTTCAGCCAATGCCATTTTGGTACGGACATATTTATTTACAACGGCAGGAGCACCGCGCTGTACAAAGTTGCCGCTCATGACAATAACCGCAATGTCAGCGCCTGTAACCTCTAAGGATTTATCAATATGGTATTTATGACCGTTGTGAAAAGGATTGTATTCTGCGATAATACCGACTGCTTCCATGAGCCTGCCCCCCTTATATATTATTATATGTTGATATGAAATATTATAGCATTATTATAAGCGTCAATCAAGGAAATTCGGCGGTGAAGCAGGTGCCTGTACCGAAACTGCCCGATGCCTTGACGGCGGTGTCTGGATATTACTTTACAAGCAGAAAGCGGTTTGCTATACTGGTGGCAAACAGAGAACCCGGATAAGCGCATGAAAACACTTTAATTGTATGAAAGGAATCATAATAAATGGGAAAACGTTTTGTGGATTTGATTCAATGGAAGAAGGACGGAAAGCAGTTGTCTGACAGAGAAATCAAACAGATGATTATGGATTATACACAGGGGAGAATACCGGATTATCAAATGTCGGCTATGCTTATGGCAATTTGTTTCCAAGGGATGTCGGACGAGGAACTGACCGCAATGACAATGGCAATGAAAGACTCCGGCAAAACGGTTGATTTATCGGATATCAAAGGGGTAACGGTTGATAAGCACAGTACCGGAGGGGTTGGCGATAAGACGACATTGGTTGCCGGACCGATTGCGGCGGCGGCGGGGGTAACGATAGCCAAAATGAGCGGACGCGGGCTGGGCTTTACCGGCGGAACGATTGATAAGCTGGAATCCATACCGGGATTTCGGACGGACTTAACAAATGAGGAGTTTTTCAGGAATATTCAAAAAACCGGAATTTGTATCACCGGGCAATCCGGTGATTTGGCTCCGGCGGATAAACTGCTCTATGCCTTGCGTGATGTGACGGCGACAGTAGAAAGCATTCCGCTCATAGCCGCGTCGGTTATGAGCAAAAAACTGGCGGCGGGCTGTGATAAAATCCTGCTGGAAGTAACAACCGGAAGCGGGGCATTGGTGAAAACAAAAGAGGGATCGGCGGAGCTGGCAAAACGGATGACGGCAATTGGCAAGCTTGCCGGAAAAGAAACGACTGCCATTATTACCAATATGAATGAACCGCTAGGTTATGCTGTCGGAAATTCGCTGGAAGTGAGCGAAGCGGCAGCAGCGCTAAAAGGAGAAGGACCTGACGACGTTATGGAGCTATGCTATACACTTGCCGGTGAAATGATCTATATGGCAGGCGGCGGAAAAGTATCTTCTGCGGAAGCGAGAAAGACGGCGGAACAAAAGGTAAATGACGGAAGCGCACTGAATAAATTAAAAGAAATGACAGCGGCGCAAGGCGGGGATGTTTCGTATATTGACAATACGGAACAATTCGGAGAAGCTGCATTTCAAGGTGAAGTTACGGCTCCTCAAAGCGGATATATTATCAGAATGAATACCTCCGGGATTGGGGCTGCCTCCGGAATGCTCGGTGCAGGCAGGATGACAAAAGAAAGCAGTATTGATTTTCAGGCGGGTATTGTACTGACAAAAAAAACAGGGGATTATGTGGAAAAAGGTGAAAGGACAGCAGTGCTGTATGCCAACAATAAAGAGCGTATGGAAAGTGCAAAGGCTCATATGGAGAAGCAATATCTGATTGGCGGCAGTAAGCCGGAGAAGGAATACTTGATTCTTGACCGGATTTTGTCAGGGGATTGAGGAAAAAAATATTTGACAAACAATGTAATCCAGTGTATGATATCTAAGTGAGTAATTTAGGGGTGTAGTTCATCGGTAGAATAAGAGTCTCCAAAACTCCAGAGGAGGGTTCGATTCCTTCCACCCCTGTAAAACATCAACCTTGATACCCTATTGATAAGCCAAAAAGTCCGGGAATACCGGGCTTTTTTGTTTTGTCTGGGCAAAAAACACCGT
>DBDL01000162.1:0-36889 GCA_002293545.1 Lachnoclostridium sp. UBA933
GAAGAAGCTGAAAATCTCGCTGATCATATTGCCATTTTACATGACGGTAAAATCATCGCAGAGGGTACACCAAAGTATTTAAAAGAAATATTGCCTGACAGAGGGGTACGGCTTAATTTTGATAGTGATATAAAGGCTGAAATAGCGATAAAGCTCTTAACCGAAAATGGAATGATTGCCGATAGCATAGAGCAAAATTTACCATCTTTAGAAGATGTTTTTTTAACGCTGACAGATGAAAAAAAGGAGGGCAGTCAACATGAAAAAAATTAACATAAATATACTTTTTGATGCATGGGTCATGTTCAAACGCTGTTTCATTATATCTTTGCGAAATCCTGAAACACTCCTGACAGCAACAATCATACCATTTTTTTTAATGTTTTTATTTAGTACGGTATTTGGAAGCATATCCGATGCAGGGGATTTCAATTATATTGACTTTATTGTACCGGGAATTATCCTGCAAAGTATCGGTCAAGCATCTCAATTTTCGGCTATGAATGTTACAACTGATATGACAAAGGGTATCATAGACCGTTTTCGATGTATGTCCATTTCAAAATCCGCTGTTCTGATAGGTCATACAGGTGCAGGTGTGATAAGAGGTGTAATTTCTAATATTGTCATTATCCTGACCGCCCTTATTCTCGGTTTTAGACCACAGGCAGGGTTTATAGATTGGTTTTTAGTGATATCCCTTCTTTTGTTAATGAACATTACAGTCACGCTGATAGCGGTACTATGCGGGATGATTTCAAAGTCGGCAGAAGGGGCGGGCGGACTGCTGATGCCCTTGTTTATTCTGCCTTTTATGAGTTCGGGATTTGCACCCGTTGATACTATGCCAAATAGTATTCGGTGGTTTGCGGCGATGCAGCCTATGACACCGATGATTGACAGTTTAAGGGCGTTGACACTTGATTTGCCTTTGGAAAACAGTATGTGGCGGGCATTTGCTTGGTGTGTGGTATTCAGTATTGTGAGTTTTACCGTTTCAGTGCGGATATACAATCGTAAAATATTGTAAAGGCGCATTCATTAACTAAATTATGATGAGTAAAAAGAAGAATATTATAAATAACATAATTTAAATTAAAAATATATGAACAGATTTTGCTGAAAAATCTGCGCTGAATCGTGTGTCCTTAGAGGTATCTGAAGGTGAAATTACATAACCCCTTTAGGGGTGAAAAAAATGGAAAAAATCATAGCAACTTGGGTAAAATATGCACGCCGAACCTTAAAATATTTTAATGTTCGGTGTTTTCCCTTTTTTATATTAAAATGAGTTGCTATAATGGGAGTACGGCGAAAGCATATGAAAACGAATGAATACGAGGAGGAAATAAATTATGAGAAAGCAAGTAAGAAAACGATTATCTGTTCTGTTGATTATCACACTGATGTTTTCTGTTATGCCGACGGATTACGCAGCAGGGACAGAAGGCATAACCGTCTTTGCGGCGGGTACGGACGTTTATGTACCATTGGTGATCGAATCCGGATTCAACGCGGATGTTGTTGTGGAAGCGGGTGCGCAGATTCAAGGAAGCGAGATTACAGCAGCCGTCCCCTTTGACGGCGACAATAATTACGCAAACTATGCGCTGTTTGAAACCGGTCTGAACGTTGGAAGCGGGATCGGCACAGGCGGTCTGCCCGCCGATCGTGTGGTTTCGTTTAATCATGACGGGCAGGATTATAAGTACCAGCTTGCCGGCTATAACGGGGACAACGCCGTGCAGGTCACGAAATCGTTGGGCAGCAATTCGGGAGAGCTTAAATTTTTGACACCCGGTGCGTATTCCAAGATAAGCATACTCGGATCTTCGGGCAACGGCGACGTCACATGTGAAGCTACGGTAAAGTACGCAGACGGGACGAACGAATCAAGGACATTTAAAGCGCCTAACTGGGAGTCTAACGTGTATATGAACGTCGGGCGTGTCAAGATCAAAAAATTAATTCCTGCGGACGCAGCCGTTGGTAAATTTGAAACATTTTTTGGACTGTACCACTTTGAAGTCGTTACCGATCCGCAGAAGCTGGTCAAAAGCATAGCGTTTACTTTCCAATCCGCTACCGCTGATATTGCCCGTGCAAATCTGCTTGCGGTTTCCGGCATGGTATCGGGCGAAGTGCCGGTTGCCCCCGGAAACTTGAATGCGAACGATATCACAGAAGAAGGTTTCACGCTATCGTGGGATACTGTCGCCGACGCAGACTACTATTATGTTGACGTTTCAGAATACTCCGATTTCCGCGAGATGGTAAGCAGCTATAATAACAAGAAAGTCGACGGGAGCCCGTTGGTTGTCGAGGGTCTTGACCCGGATACAGATTATTACTACAGGGTTCGTGCGGGTAGTTCAAGCGGTCAGAGCCAGAGCCTTGCGGGTAGTGACAAGGCTACGACGTTGGCAGGCGGCGGTGAACCGACTGCTGCACCGACAGAAACACCAACAGAAACACCAACGGAAGCACCGACAGTAGCACCGACAGCAGCACCGACTGCTGCGCCAACGGTAGCACCGACTGCTGCACCGACAGAAACACCAACAGAAACACCGACAGAAACACCGACAGTAGCACCGACAGCTGCGCCAACGGTAGCACCGACTGCTGCACCGACAGTATCGTATACTATTACCGCAAAAGCAGGAAAGGGCGGCACGATTTCGCCATCCGGCAGTGTCAGCGTCACAAACGGAGCGAACAGAGTGTTTAAAATCAAAGCCAATAGAGGTTATCAGATTGCAGGAGTGACGGTGGATGGTAAGGATATCGGCAAAAATNNAAAAGAGCAGCTATACCTTCCGTAAGGTTGCGGCGAACCATAGTATAAAAGCGTCCTTCACGGCGGTCAAACGCGGCTTCAAGGTTCGGCTGAAGGGCAATGGCGGCAGCTTCAAGAACGGGAAAAAGTCGGCAAGTGTTAATATCGCCAGAGGCAGAAAGCTGGGAAAGATGAAAACGCCCACCCGTAAGGGGCATATATTTCTCGGCTGGTTTACCAAGAAAATCGGCGGCAAGAAGGTCAAAGCAAGCACAGCCATTAAGAAAAACATGACGCTGTATGCCCATTGGGGCGGCAGGGGAATTGTGGCGACAAGACGCACCAATCTGCACATCAGAAACAAATCCGGTATGGACGGCAAGATTATCTCCAAGTACCCTAAAAGTACGAGATTGGTCATATTGGGCGAATCCGGGAACTGGTACCGTGTTATGATCGGTAAAAGAACAGGATGGATGTACAAACAGTATGTCAATCGGGTAAGTGTTTGACATTTGTACTTATCAGAGTAACATCTTCCATATTGCAATAATGATAGTATTGAAACATAAGGATAATTAAAAACGGCGTATGTCCAATTGCATTTCCTGGGCATACGCCGTGTTCCTTATTTCATTCCCATTATAACTTTTTACATAACGTTTTTCATTTATGTCCGCTGCGATTATACATTTATAAAACACTTGAAGTTTCTATGACAGTATATTATAATTTAACAATCCTTTATCAATCAAAGCTATTAGGAAAGGAGAAAAGTGAATGATATCAATGCAATATAATATAGTTCTTCCCGGTGATTATAATATGGATACCATAAAAAAACGTGTAAAAGATAATGGCAGTAAGACAGACGGATTTCCTGACCTCAAAATGAAAGCATACCTGATTGCTGAAAAAAATAAATATGGTAATTATGAAAACCAATATGCCCCCTTTTATCTATGGCGAAAAGAAGATGGGATGAACAAATTTCTGCTGGACGGTTATTTTAACAATATTCTTCATTCGTTTGGATGGACAAAAGTAAAAAGCTGGATTGTGATGCACGAATACGTAAAAGCGGCCTTTGAATTTCAATATGCAGTAATTCAAAGGCTGCCTGTTACGGAATTTACAGATATCACTGCCATGTGTAATGATGAAAAAGAAAATTTTACGGAATGGATTGAGAAAACGGCAACAACGGCATATATCACAGCATATAATCCTTCTTCATGGGAGGTATGCCGGTTCCATATGACGGCAGATATTGAACTGTTAAAGAAAGTGGCGGAAGGAAGTTTGATTTATGATGTTCACCATGTTTCTCAAATGATATAAGGTATCATTCTCTGTATACAACGCCAAAATTCTTTGTATTCCTGCGTTGTATGCGCACGGATTTCCGGAAAGAAAACACCGTCAGGCATATGCCTGACGGTGACAAATGCGCTATGCTGTCCGTTCTTTCTTAATTCTAACCGACCGGAGGAATAACCCTATTGCGGTAAATAAAATGGTTGTAATCACACCGTCTGTTGGATTTAACCAAAAATCACTATGATTCGTAAGAGCCATAAAACTGCCTGTGGTTACTAAAACAGTAGGAACAGCGTCTTCCACTGCGTGCATAAGCACACAGGGCCATACCGATTTTGTAAGCCGATATAGTTCGGCAAACATAATAGCCCAGCATGGCATAAGCAAACAAGCTGTCCCAATCATACCCGTTCTTGAAAGGGATTCAAAATATTGATTCGGAAGGAAGAACAAATAATAGGGAACATGCCATAATGCCCATACAAGACCTGAAATAATGTAAAGCAGCCAGTCATTGATTTTCAGTTCCATTAACTTTGGCGTTAAATAGCCGCGCCATGCAAATTCTTCAAAGATATTTTTAGCAAAGCCGCTTATACCAGAAAATGCCGCAAGGGAAACAAATGCAGTTATGGTGAAATCAGACATATCAACACACCCAAAAATCATCGCAAAGCCAACGGTTATTACAGTAACAAGCGGGTAAATCATCAGTGACGATAAATACCACTTAACATTACCTTTGAAATGGGGCTTAATCCCCATATCTTTATAGTCACGGCATACAATCCTCAATGGTATGGAAATCAAAAAAGGCATTGTCAGCCATAGTCCCATGCCCAAAGAGTTCCCTTCCGGCTGTTCCGGCAGAGCGGAATCAACCAATACACCTATCCAGCCGCTTGCCAATGTCACAATAATAAAAATAATGACATTTCCTTTCGTTTTCATTGAGATTCACTCTCCTTATTCTCAAGTAATGAAACAACCCAGTCCGCATTGGGGCAAGGGGCATCCGGACATAAAGCGATATACTGTGCAATTCCCTGGATAGAGCACCAAAATGCTATGGAAAGAGCCTCTGCATTGCCTGCCTTGATCTCACCAAGTTCCTGTCCTTTTTCAATGACCGGAATGCTCTTTCTAATCAATTTGCCGGATTCCGAAAGCATCCCTTTTAGGTCGGGAGATAATGAATCCAAATGCTGTGCGTTTTCCATAAGCACAAACATCTTTGCGGCAAAGGGGGTTGAATTTATTGTGCCGAAAAAGTCTTCCGCTGCCGCTCTGAAAAGAGCCAGCGGAGAGTTGTTTGAAAAATCAAACTCCAGTTTAAGTTTTTCGGCTCCGATACGGATAAGTGTTTCGTACAAAGTTTCTTTTGAATCAAAATAATGAAAGAGTAACCCCATGCTCATATCGGCGGCTTTTGCAATATCTGCAATTTTAGTTTCACCATAGCCTTTGTGAATAAACATATCCAATGCAGATTCTAAAATCATGGTTCTTCGCTGTTCTTTTTGCTCATCACGCTTTGTCATCATAAATCCTCTCTTCTTGCTGAAAATATTTTCATTGAAATTAATTTCAATATTATTATAGCAGAGTGTTTATGGAAAAGTCAATCGTTATTTTCATAAAGAGATATCAAAAATCAAAGGGTAGCTTTCTATTGCATCATATGTTAAAATAAATAAAATTGGAAACGGAGGAAGGAAATGAAAAATAAAATTTGGCTGTACGGCGTATTGTTTCTTATTAGTCTGACATCTTTTGTATTACAGATATTTGTTTTTCAAAAACCCAACGGAGTGATCGGCTTCTTGCTGTGCATGCTAAGTATATATTTAATACTGGCAAGCATTATTAAAATGTGCCGAACAAGTGAAAGATTCAAAAATGCTTTTTTTGATTTTTTAGAGATTATCTTTTGGCTGCCATAAAAGAGAAACAAAATGATGGGGCAGGAAAGAACGATAGGAAAGGAGTGCTGAACATGAGGGACAGTAATAAAAAGTTGATGCGAACCGCACTTTTGCGGTTTGGGATAGGAATAGGGATTCTTGTTACTTTATAATGAAAATGCTCTTTTGGCAGGGCAATCAATCACTCCATAAACATAAAAAGGAATCAAAGTCAAAAAACCTCATTGACAATTGGAAGATTTTGCAGTAAAATGAAGAAAATTAACTTCTGTGCGACAGACAAACACCGCTTATATTTGATGCTCGCTGTGCTTTCAGGCAGATCAAAATAGAATGATATAATTGTGCAATTCATTGAGGTGGAATAATGGACCCAAAAGAAGAAACCAACCAATCCATACATATTGAGCTTTCTCATCTTCCGAAAGGCGGGGCGGCATATCAAGGCTTGGGAGAAGAAGTACAGAATCAATTATTTACGGGAAACAGTGAATTCAGTGTTCCTATTTACACCTCTCCTTGCCGGGATTATCATCCCAGGCTTAATCTGGTGTATTGTTCTACTTCCGGCAACGGAATCTTTGGAATGGGGTTTCATATGGATATCCCTTACATAGAAAGAGCGACCAAGATCAGAATTCCGGAATATAACAATGCAACAGATATTTTTACCTCCACCCTTTTCGGGGAATTCACCTTATCTGCGGAACAACCTATGAAAAAAAGGCATAATCCTTTCTGCAATATCGAACCGTCCTTATCTGAAAAACAGTATCAAGGAGATGAGTACAGTGTTTTTTGTTATTTACCCGTTGCCGATGAACTCCGGCATCGGATTGAGTTTTGGGAATCCGAGAGAAACAGTTATTGGAAAGTTATATCGGGAGAGAATGAAACCTTCCTGTATGGTTTGGATGATAACAGCAGGATAAGCGGTCCGGACGGTCAAATCTTCCGGTGGTGTCTGAAAGAAACCGCCGACGCCAAGGGAAACCGGACACAGTACGTATATAAGGAAGACGGGTGCAGCCGCTGTATCCAAAGTATATACTACGGCAATTACAAAGACGGAGAATCGGAAAAATTTTGTTTTGAAGTTTCGTTTGATTATGGGGGGGAGTCCGCTGAGCCGGTTAGCAGAAATGATGCATTTGTGAACCATAGAAGCGGATTTCCCATTCACACCAATCATCTTTGCCGGGGAATCCATATCCGGCATCATATGGGGAAAAGTCCCGATCAGGTTCCGGGAACGAATCGAAAGCAAGATGCAAAGGTGAATTCCTGTCAAGATACAGGCATCCATGCGAATCAGGCATCAAAAACCGTGCGAACCACCCTTTTCACATATCATGAGTCAGACGTTTCACTTCTTGCAAAGATAGAGCAGTATGCATTTTTAACACTTCCCGACGGCACGGTGGACCGGATGGCAGTTCCGCCGCTGGAACTGGAGTATGAGGCGTTCCATCCGGAAGAAAAGACATTCCGGACGCTTGATGTGCGGGACGGTGAGTTTCCGGGGGAACCGGACTCCCCGGAGTATCGCTTTGTCGATTTGTACGGAGAGGGCATTGCCGGTATTTTATACAGCGATAAAACGGTGAACTTGTATTACGAACCATTGGGAAACGGCACATACGCCAAGCCTCACATAGTCAAGCAGTTTCCGGTTGACAGGGATTTACGGGAGGCAGAATATACATTGACCAGTTTGGAAGGAAACGGAATGTATGATCTGCTGGTAGAGAAGAAAGACCGCGCAGGCTTTTATGAAAACAATCAAGGGGAATGGAACGGTTTTACGGCGTTTGAAACATATCCGAATACATACGGGATGCCTCACAAAGAATCTGCAGACCTTCAAGGCGACGGGCTGCGTCATATTGTATTTGTCGGGGATGACGGTATCGTTTATTATCCGTCCCAAGGGAAGAAAGGGACAGGGGATCCGGTTGTCAGGGATTTGCCGTCCGGGTTTCCTTACAAACGGGATAAAAAGCATGAAACTGTAACGGCATTTGCGGACGTAGTTGGTGACGGTCTTCCGCATCGTGTAAAGGTTAGCAATGGCTTGGCGGAATATTGGCCCAATCTTGGATATGGGAAGTTTGGGGAAAAGCAAGTGATACGGAACGCCCCCTATATAGAGGACGGCTTTGACGCAGACAGACTGTATTTTACGGATATCGACGGTTCCGGCATACAGGACATTGTGTATCTTTACAATGACCGGGCGGATATTTATAAGAACCAAAGCGGGCGGTATTTTAAGGAACCGTTTTCCATAACGCTGCCGGAGGGATATACGAACGGGGACAGGATCCATTTTTGTGATATGAGCGGATGCGGATATTCCAGCATGGCCTTTACCAAGATGGGGGATACCGTACGAAATTACTGGTTGGATTTCAATCAGGGGAAGAAACCTTATTTATTGAATCGAATTGACAACCATATGGGCGGTGTTACCGCGCTGGATTACACAAGCTCGGTTGTTCATTATTTGGAAGACAAGCGGCAGGGAATTTCTTGGGCGGTCAGACCGCCGTTCCCTGTTTTTGTTGTTTCCGGAATCGAACAGACAAATGAAATCACCGGACTTCATACCGCGAAAAAATATCATTACCGTCACGGGTATTATGACGGCAAATCAAAAGAATTCTGCGGGTTTGGAAGTATAGAAGAATGGAAGAGTGAGAAATTAGAAAAAGTACGTTATGAAGGGGGTGTCCGGTATACAAAGCATTGGTATTATACCGGACGGAACCGGGAAACGTACAAGAGTGAATTTTATGCCGGTGACAAGTCAGCCTATTTGATGCCGGAGTGTGCGACGGAAGTGTCAGATGCGCTGTCAGAGGTCTGGGCATACCGGTCGCTGAAAGGAAAACGGATAAGAAAAGAAGTATTTGGCGGCAAAGGGCTTCCGGTCGTTATCGAGGAGAACGGTTATGCCGTCAAAGAAATGATAAGACCGGAAGAAAAAAAGAAAGGCTCTTATTGGGTAAGTGAGCGGGAGCGGATTCTGTATACGTACGACCAATGCATGAATGATCCCCGGACGGAGCATTCGTTTTTCCTAAACTACGATCCGTATGGAAATGTCCGGGATAAGCTTACTGTTTATTATCCAAGGAGGGCAGGCGGTATTGCGGGGCAGGAACGGGCAAGGGGATTTCTGGAACAAAAAGAATACATCAATATTACGAAGGGTGTCCGGATAATCGGCGCAGATTATGTTGTGAGGCAGTATGAGCTGTATGGCTTGGACGTTCCGTCCGACGGACTGTCATTTCCGCTTGCCGGCGAGCAGACGAAAGAGGCACTTGCCTGTCAGACGGATTACGGAACGGAATTTGAAGACAGCGGGCTTCAGGCAAGGATAGAAGAGTGGACGCGTTATACCTATTGGGATGATGAACAGGAGAAAGAACTTCCCGACGGGGCGGCGGGCGGCAAAAAGCTGATTCACCATACGGCGGAAGCCGTATTCCCGGAAAGCCTGATTGGGAAATACGAGCAGATAAAAGAGGAATATCTGACCGGGGACGGAGGCTATTTTCTTCAGGACGGTTATTGGTGGAACAGAGGCTTGCTNNACAGCAAGGACGATTATTATCAGATTAAATCGCAGGAAAACAGCTTTGTTTCAAAGGAACACCCGTTATATCAAAAATATGACTATGAGTATGATCCGTTTTCCCTGCTGCCGGTTGCCGCAGCCGTATGGGAGGACGAAAACCATGTACACGTAACCAAATACCGGATTCATTATGATGTACTGCAATATGAGTGGATTCAGGACGTGAATCAAAATATCAGCGAAGTGCTTTATAATCCGTTTGGGATGGTGACAGCCGCTTCCGGCTACGGACGAACCAATCAGACAGAGGAAGGCAGCCGCCCCCTTTCAGAATATGTGAAGAAAGAGGGTGGATTTGATGCGGTTATCGGGTCAAAAGAGGAGTATGTGCAGAACGCAGGCAGTTATTATTACTATGACTTATTTGCTTACGACAGGGAGAAACAGCCGGTTTCCGTGATTGAGCTCCGCAATGAGCAGATTGCCGGGGAGGCGGAAAGGACTGACCGGGTCAGTCTTTGCGCTACAAAGAAAGATGCCCCCCGGAATATCCGGTGCGGCATTACGTACTATGACGGTTTTGGATCAATTTTGCAAAAAAGGGAAGCATCTTCCCCGGATACCTACAGTGTCAGCGGGCAGGTCTTATACAATGAAAACGGAGATAACATCATAGAATACACCCCTTATTTCTCTAAGACTCCGTATTATGAAGAACCCAAGGAAAAACTGGCATATGTAACGACATATTATGACGTATCAAACAGGGCGGTCAAAACGATAAAACCCTCTGCCGCACTTCCGGACGGCAGCCGCCGTTCAGTATATGGCATGAATACATATACTCCATGGGAAATCCGAAAATACGATGAAAACGATACCGTTTTGGAGTCGGAATACTATCGGGAATTTATCAGGCAGTATCCGGAAATGCCGGAGCAGGAATGGGCGGATCGTAGGGATGCCTTAGACAAAGCGTCTGTATTTCACGGGACGCCCGAAATAGAATTACTGGACGTACTGGGGAACAAGTGCAGGGATTATATGGACAGTCTGCAAAACCATTATGTGGATTACCGGTACGGCAAAAATCAAAAGCTTTTGGACATGCTCAGTCAGGAAAACGGAGCCGCCGGACATATCGTTATGCATACCGTGTACACGATGCAAGGCGAAGTCCTTATTACGGATACGGGTGATTCCGGCAGGGAGATTACCGTTTGCAATATCTTTTCCAAACCGGTTCATATGTGGGATGCCGGAGGGAATCACCGAATATACGGCTATGATTCATTGAACAGGCAGACGGCGCTTTGGCTGGACGGCGCGGGGTTGTTGGAAAAGACGGTATACGGAAATCCGGGCCCGTCCTGCACGGAGCGCAGTTGCGTAGGCAGGGTTACGGAAACGTATGACCAGGCGGGGATGACGGTGTTTGATTCCTATACCATATCCGGCAAGCCATACAAAACGGGCAGAAAGTATTGCAAAGAGTATAAAGGTTCCATAGACTGGTCAGATATCCCCTCGGTAGAGATGGAAAGGGATGTATATTCGGATACGTTTACTTATAATCTGCTTCAGGACGTAGTGACCCATACCGCTCCGGACGATACCGTACTGGATTATCATTATAACGGGAGAGGGCAGGTATCAGAGGTTTCGGTCCGGCCGGCAGACGGCGGCGGAGAGGGAGCCGTGAGGCTTTCCTATGCCCCTTGCGGGCTGCCAAGCCAGAAAATCTATCGCAACGGTTTTATAACGGAGTATAGTTATGACCGAAATACAACGTATTTAAACGGAATCAAGACGACCGACGGTTCCGGCAAAACGATACAGAACTTTTTATATTATTATGATCCGGCTGGCAATATGACGAGAATACGGGATACCGTGCCGGATCGGATATGCAGTAAACAGCAGATAACGGAAGCACTGCGGGATTATACATATGACGAACGGTATCAGCTGCTGAAAGCGTCCGGAAGGGAGTTGCCGGAAACCGCTTCCCCGACGGATTATGAGAAGATGGAAACATACCTTGAATGCTATACCTATGATCCCGCCGGCAATATGACGGGCATTTCCCATAAGGCGCCCAGCACGAACCGGACGAGGACGATGGAGGCGGCGGAGCATTCCAACCGTTTGGTCCGGGCGGACGGGAAATCGCTTGACTATGATGCGTCAGGCAATCTGACGAATATGTGCGGCGGGCAAGCACTCGTATGGGACAAATTAAACCGTCTGGCAAAGGTTACGGTGGTAGAGCGGGAAAATGAAGAATGCGACGGCGAATATTATCGGTATGACAGCGGCGGAATCCGGGTGAGGAAAGTGACGGAAAGAAAAACGGAGAGCGGAACCGAGATAACGGATAAACGATATATCGGAGCATATGAAAGAAAACTAATTTACGGGGATACGGCATCCTTCGGTCAAAACAGTTCTTCTGAAGCGGATACGGTATCTTTCGGTCAAAATAACCTTTCTGCGGAGAACACGGCATTTCTGGATAAAAGCAGTGTTCATTTGGAGAACGGAGATACGCCGCTGCTGACTTATTACAAATGGGATAAGGATGAGAGGCATCGGGAAACGGAGGAAGAGGGCAGTATAAAGATACATTATCTGATGGAGGATCATTTGCATTCGGTTTCGATGGAAACGGATGAGGACGGGGTAATCCTTACGGTGGAGGAGTATCTTCCTTTTGGCGGAACGGCGGTGTCGTTTGGGGAAAAGTATGCTGTCAGGCGGAAAGAATACCGTTATTGCAGCAAAGAAAAAGACGGGTTTACAGGGTTTTATTACTATGGGGCGCGGTATTACTGTGCGTCACTGGGGAGGATGATATCCGCCGACGGCTTGGAATACGTAAATCCTGAGAACAATAAGACCCTGAACCGCTATCGGTATTGTGCGAATAATCCGGTGACATTGGTAGATTTGGACGGGAACTGTGATACAAGACCGTGGCGGGCAGCAGGATCGGGGAAATCAAAAAAATCATTGTCAGGTCCCCCCGAAATCTTTGTCCGATTGGTTTCCGCAGCGGAAGCGGAGCTTACGATGCAGGAACATAAGCTGCTGCCCGTGATGCAGCGCGGCAAAGGCGGGAAATTAGTCGCAGTGAGAGGGGCAAAATGGATTGCGGCGCCGACAGTGGATAGAAAGTCAAGCGATTTAGGAAAACCGGGAACGCATGATCATATCATGACCATTAGGACTGTACCAGGAACCCTGGAGTGGATGATGGGACGCGCTTTGGATTATGAAACCATGGAAGTAGGGAAGGGAGAGTCCGACTATCCGGATCGGGTATTTGTAAAATCAAATGAAAAAGGTTCGTTTGGTATCGGATACGGCTTACTTGAGGAATTTAATACGATGATCATTGATATCGACGTCAAAGAAATAAAAGCAAGCAGGAGGCTGAAATGAAGAATAAATTTTTAAAGGAAATATTGGACATGCAGCAGCAATTAGAGGAAAGGGGGGAATGTGATTACCGGGAAGACAGGTTTAAAGACAATTTCCTGTTTCAGTATTCCCATACACCGGATAATGTGAGAGCCATTCAAAATATTGAATACGGGATTACCACACAGGATTATGAGCCGCATATTGAAACCTATGGGCTGAAGATTAAGAATAAGAATGTTTCCCTGGCGGATATTGTTTACAGCCTTGAATGTGAGTTAATTGCCGATTGCCTGAAAAGGGGGTTTCCGGAGTTGTCGGCGGAGGAAATTGAATCGGCACAGCGCGTTCTGACCACATTATTGAATTCGCTGGAGTTTAGAAAGCGTACCGGAGAGAGTGAAACATAAAGGGATCATAGTAAATGTAACGTGTGAAGGTATATCAGAGGAGGTGTAAAGCGTGATTTCATTAACTGGATTTTTGGAACAGAACCCGGATATTGATTTGGTGTCGTTTGATTTTTTGAAAGAAGAAAATCTGGATGGGCTGAATTTTGGTGACGGGAACGTACGCCTTAAGCGGTTGAACGGCAGCGGAGCGGGTGAGAAAGATGACTTGCAGAACGGGGAGTTTGCAGGCGGAAAATCCGCACTGATCGAGGAAATAAAGGCGTATCAGCGGCTTTTGAGGATTTCGTCCGAGGTGGACGCGGAAACGGCGGAATCGTTAAGGGATGCCGGGTTTGACTCTGCCATGAAGATTGCATCCCTCAGCAAGGAGAAGTTTGTCGGGGAAGCAGTGCCGGCTTTGGGGGAAGAAGCGGCGGAGGTGGCAGAAAGGATACATCAAGCCGCCGAAAACAGAAAAAATCAAGCCCTGCACTTGTGGGCGGCGGCACACGGCGTATTGTCCCCGTATACTCAGAGCATGAGGGTCAATTCAATTCAAGACGAAACCGTGGATTTTTTTGAACAGCTGCCAAGTTATCAGGAGATATTCGGGAGTTTGGATTATTGCGGGTGCAGCCATTGCAAATCCATATTCGGACCTGCGGCTTATCTTGTCGACCTGCTTCGTGTAACGGAAAAATATATTGAGGAACCGAACAAAAGCACGGCATCCGCAAGAAAAAGCCTCAAAGACCGGCGTCCGGACATTTATAATCTGCGTCTTACGTGTGACAATACGAATCAAACGATGCCCTACACGGAAATTGTCATTCAGTTGCTGGAGCGTGTGGTGTTATCGAAATCGCCGGGCAATGAAATCTACAAACAATTGGCGCTGACTAACTATCCTTTTTATATGCCGATGCATTTAGAATTAGAAAAAATCAGGATTTATTTGAATGCGGTTAAGCTTAGATTAAGCGATGTATTTCAACTGATGCAAGTAGATGACGGGCAGACTTCCGCCGAGTATTTACGATTGTCCGCCGAAGAGCAGGTGCTCCTGACGACGGAGCAGACAAGCGAAGCCCACTTAAAAACTTGCTACGGCGTCGGGAAGCTTGCGGATTTGAATACGGCGGAAACGTTTTGTTATCAGACAGGTATGACCAACACAGAACTGCGGGAGCTTGTATACCAGAACCTTTCCGAAAAAGAAACGGATATCCGGCTGCAGCGGTACTTCTTTATCAATCAGGGGCTTAGCTCCCCCGTTGCCATCGAACAAGAGGGGGATAAAAGGGTAATAAAAAATCTTAATGCCGGTGCACTGGACCGTATCCATCGTTTCATAAGGCTGTCGATGAAACTGGGATGGAGCTTTACCGAGTTGGACTGGGCGCTGCATTGCGTATGCGGGAAGGATTTTAAAATCAGTAAGGAATCCCTTTCCAAGCTGGCAAGGCTCAAGATGATCGCCGATAAGACGGGTTTATCCGTATCCGGCGTATGCGGGATGGTCTTTGATTTAAAGACATACGGTCAATTGCGGACAGTGGGTGATGAGAACGAAAATGCCGTCCAAAATACCTGTTATGACCATGTGTTCAATGGGAAAGGGATGGAGCCTTATCGTCCGAAATACAGCTTAAACAGTGCGTTCACACAGGATATATGGATATTGGCATTTGACGGCGACAAACAAAACGAACAGTATAAAACCATCATGGAGCGCGTATCGTCCGGACTTAAAATAAGCCGGAGTGATGCCCTGCTGTTGATGCGTACTGTTTTTACGTCTTCCAAGGCGGAGATAACCGTTGAAAATCTGAGCTTACTATACGGTCATAAGAGTATGATGGAAATCATGGGTTTGGACGTACAGGAATATGTCATCCTATTGAAATTATCCAACTACCGTATCGGGGAGGACCGTCTTGAATTTGTACTGCGCTTTCTCGAACTGGCAGAATTCTTTAAAGAATCAAAATTCACCGTATACGAGCTTGACTATATGATAAACGGCGTTTCAAGCAGTTATTTGGACGTGTTTTACCGACAGGAGGACGTCGCGCCGTTCCTTGCCTCTTTGCCCGTCCTTGTCGGCAAGACCATATCCAAGATAGAAAGTGAACGAAATGAGCAGTTGGATAAGCTTAAGGAGCAAATCGCTTCCTTTTTCAGTAGTTCTATTCCGGAATTGGATGCGGTATGGTACCTGTCCGGCGCACCGGACCTTTTGGAGGTGTTCATTCAATACGGCAGGGAGGAAAAAGACACGCCCGGCGAAATATTAACGCAATTTTCACGGAGTCTGGTTTTGGTTAAGAAGCTGGGGTTTTGCGCAAGCGAAACCGAGAGCGTGAAAGAATATCATGAAAAATATGGAATCAGCGACTTGAAAAAACCGGATTTGCAAAACATTGTCCGCCTGTTCCAATGGAAATCATTGGGCAACCGCTTGACGGACATCCACAGGGACTTGCTGACATACATAAAGGCAGAAAATGATGAGCAGGCGGCATTGGCACTGCATTCGGTGATGAACTTGGAAAAAGACCGGTTAAGTGAGCTTTTGGGATTTTTTAAGCAGGGCAATGCCGTCGTGCGTTTGTCTTGTATGGTAAGTGCGATTGGCGTAATGAAAAAACTGGCGTCGGATTTTGATTTTCTTAAGGAGCTTTCCGCCCTTTCGCAAAAGAACGCCAAAGAGCATTGGAATGATTATACGAAAACCAGTAAAAATCTTGCGGCGGCTGTGAAATCCCGTTATGAAAACAATGATTGGGACGGGGTTTTCAGCAAGCTTACGCTGGAGGAACAGAACATAAGACGGAGAGCGCTGGTCGGCGTGTCGATTACGATCCTTTCCCAAGAGCCTTCTGCAAAGTGGGTGAAGCATCCCAGACATTTGTATGAATACCTCCTGATTGACGTGGAAATGGAGGCGGACATGCAGATTTCCTATGTGAAGGAGGCTCTCAATGCGGTACAGCTTTATATGAGCCGGTGCCGTCAGCGGTTGGAGCCGGGGGTGAAAGATGTGACGATGCCGGAGGTTTGGTGGAGTTGGCTGAGCAATTACCGGGTATGGGAGGCGAACCGCAAAATCTTTTTGTATCCCGAAAATTATATAACGCCGGAGCAGCGGAACAATAAAACGAAGCTGTTCAGGGAATTGGAAAACACATTAAAACAAGGGGACATCAACCCGGATACGGTTTCGGAAGCGTACATGAAATATTTGGACGCTTTCTCAGAGCTGGCGCAGTTGGTATATGTGGACGCTTATTACTGCAAAATCAATTCGAGCAGGAAAGAGGACGCACCTACCCTGTTCCTGTTTGCGAGGACGCAGACCCAGCCGTATCAATACTACTATATCGTTTGTGAGTATGACGGTACGTGGTCCGAATGGAAAAAGGTTGACATCAGTGTGAATTCGGAAAATATTAGTCCCGTTTATGCGTTCAACAAACTATTCATATTCTGGGTGGAAACAGAGAGGCAGAATAAAGGCGCGGAACCGGACGATTCCAATGCCGCCTATCTTTCCTCAATCAAATATTCCTTTTATAATTTCAGCGGGAACTGGGTACAGCCGCAAACGCTTGCCTCCGACATCGTCATATTTACAAAGAAAGACGGCAAGTTTCCGTTCAGTCACGAGTTTTTTAGTGACCCTGAACTGTTCAATCCGAAATCCCCATTTTGGAACCGGGTATATCCTCTTGTCGTACCGGAGTCCCAATATTACAGCTTTGGATCGGAAGTAAACAGGGCGGAAAAAATCGTACTGTTTTACGGTCCCATGATCCCAACCGAGGGAGGGGAAGTGTATCGTGATCCGGTTGCTCCGAGTACGGAGGACGCATTTTCCCAAATGCTGTATCAATGCGTAATCAACTATAATTATTCCAGAGAAAGGGTAATTGACGGTTACCTCCCGATTTGTCAGCCTGTAGTGATTGACGACAGTCTTGAGCCGACATACCTGATGAATCCGACGGAGTTTATCCTTTTACCGACCGATTTACCTGCCAGTGCCGAGAGCGCTTCACCAAAACTGGATCGGTTATCCGGTAACTTGTACCTCGTTCCGTCCCGTGACGTTATACATGACAATTATGACCAGCAGCAAATATTGAAGCCGGATTACCCGAAGAAACCGACGGACATTCTTTCCCGCGGCATGAGGGACAACAGCTTTACCATACTGACGGTGAAAAACCATCCGTCCGCCTGGATATTCAATGGGGACAAAGAAAGCTTTCTGCTCGTGGATGATGAAAAGAACGCCTTGCCGATTGACGAAGGGGTGCTTAACAGCGGAACCCTGTTTGACGAGAAAGCGTTTGTAATGAAGACGCCGGAGATTACCACGGGGCTGGCAAAACTGATTTTTACCAGACTTACGGAAAAGGGTTTTTTACTTGCGTACGGCATTATGAGAAAGAATATTACCTTTTTGGAGCTGTTTCGTGCGCTGAAAGACGAGATTTTGGCAGACCAGCCGATAACGGCGGATCGTCGTACGGCAATTGCAGAAACGGTGACCAATATGCTGGCAGGCAGACCTGTATTTAAAAAGGACGCTTTTGTTACAAAAAGCTGTGATATCGGTACGGCGGCATCGGAAACGATTTTTAACACCTTGATTGCCCAAGGGTACCTGGACGCATCCGGACGGCTGTTTGTGGATATCGACTACTATGAATTATCTCTTGACGTGGCGGCAATGCTGAAAGGTCAGAAGATGGAAAAAGAAAAGACGGCGTTTGTATTGGATACGTTGTATCAGGGATGCTTCATGTCGCTGTTGGGATATTTCAGGAAACCGGGTCAGGCGGCGGTGAAGCAATGCAAAGTAAAGCGGCTGACGACAGCGGCGATTCACCGGCTTAGCCGGGCGCTGTTTTCGGGAGGGATTGACAGACTGTTAAGCCTTGACATGCAGCAAAGACCAAAAGAAGTGATCCTGCCGTTTGAGCGGTTTGGCTTTGAGGCGAGGAGGGTAACGCCGCCGGCGGCGGCAGACGGTGCGCAGGTGGACTTCGAGGGGGCGTATGGACTATATTACTGGGAACTGTTTTTTCACGGTCCCTTATACGTCTACAGTCTTCTTAAGGCGAACCAGCAATTTGAAAAAGCGGAGGATTGGATTAAGTACGTGTTTAACCCGACAGTTCCGGAGCGGGAGCTGAACGAAGCTTCTTTCCTTACTTCTGAAATAGGCACGGAAGCATCCAAGCAAATCTATACGATACTGCGAAACAAGAAAATTATTGGTCCGGACGGAACATTTAACGAGAATACCGATTTGAGCCAATACCTCAAGACGATTCTGAGTGGAAAACAGATTGTGACCGTGAGGAACATTTTATTGAACCACATGCTTAGCGCACCCCTGTCCAGACTATGGCAGTTCGCTCCGTTCCGCAGCCACACGCTGGACACGTTAAAGGAATGTTTAAGCAATGAAACCCAAATTGCCGCATATAATTCTGACCCGTTCGACCCGCACGCGATTGCGCGGCTTCGGCTGGGGGCATATGAGAAGAACGTGGTAATGCAGTACATAGACAACTTGGTGGAATGGGGGGACTATTTGTTCAGTCAATACACATGGGAGTCGCTGACGTCCGCCACGATGCTGTACATATACGCCTATAACCTATTGGGGGAACGGCCAAAGAACCTCGGACCCGCCAAAGAAAAGGAACCGGTCAGCTTTGACGGCTTGTACAAAAAGTACGGCGGGGCGATNNCGCAGTTCCTCATTGATGCGGAGCATATTCTGGGAACGGGGACGCCGGACATTCCGTTTGCCGCAATCAATGAGCTGGACACGTATTTTTGTGTGCCGGAAAATGAGGTGTTCCTTGGGGTATGGGATAAGGTAGAGGACAGACTTTACAAGATACGGGGCGGTATGAATATAGAGGGAATCAAACAGAACCTGTCCCTTTTCGAACCGGCTATTGATCCGGCGATGCTTATGAAAATGGCGGCCTCCGGCGGGGATATTCTCGATTTGCTGCTGCATGACAATGCCGTGCCGTCGCCCTATCGGTTCGGCTACCTGCTGCCGAAAGCCAAAAATCTGACTGCCGACGTGGTGAGGCTGGGGGAGGAATTGCTTTTGGCGTTGGAAAAGAAGGATGCCGAGGCGTTGGCTGCCCTGCATTCCGTCCATGAGCGGAATCTGTTGTCACTTACTACGTTTTCCAAAGAAAAGCAGATTGAGGAAATTGAGGAATCCTTAAAGGCACTGGATGCGAGCTTAAAGAATGCGCAGAACCGTAAACGGCATTATACCGGCTTGATCAATGAAAATATTAATTCCTTAGAGGCGGTAAGCCTTAGCCTTATGAGCTCCGCGCTCGTTCCGCAGGCGGTTGCAATCGGGATACGCGGAGTGGCGATAGCCGGATATTTAGCGCCGAACGTGTTCGGACTCGCGAACGGCGGTATGCAGTTCGGTGATGCTATTAATGCAGGATCGGCAATATCGGACGGCGTCGCCGGCATGTTGAGCCAGACTGCCAATATCATTTCGGTGACTTCACAGTACGCAAGGCGTAAAGAGGAATGGCAGCTCCAATTGGACTCGGCGGTATATGACGAGGAACAGTTGGAAAAACAAAAAGAAAGTGCGAAGGCAAGACTGGCATACGCCAAAAGGGATTTGGAAATACATGAAAAAGGCATGGAGCAAGCGGAAGAATACAACCGGTTCCTGAAAAACAAATTCACAAATGAAGACCTGTACCAATGGATGACCGGAAGAATCTCCGCGCTGTATTTCCAGACCTACCGCTTGGCATTAAGTGCCTGTCTTTCGGCACAAACGGCGTATCAAGGCGAACTTGCCAGCACGGAATCTTTCATACAATTTAATTATTGGGACAGCTTGAAAAAGGGACTGCTGGCAGGCGAAGGACTGATGTTTTCCATGAACCAGATGGAAAAGGCGTACACGGATAAGAATACAAGGCTTCTGGAAATCAGCAAAACGGTATCGCTGCTGCATCTGGACCCGCAGAGGTTTATGGAATTCAAATGGGGCGTGGGCGGCAAGGAAAAGGGCGTATTCATGTTTGAACTGAGCGAGAAATTGTTCGACTTTGACTTTCCGGGACATTATCAGCGGAAGATTACAGCCGTTTCCGTTACGATACCCGCCGTCGTGGGACCGTACCAGAATATCAATGCCACCCTCGTCCAGAACGGCAGCACGGTCGTACTGCAAAATGATATGAGGGCGGTGCGGCATGTCCATAATCCATCGGCTTATCCGGAATGCCCAGCCGGTTCCGTTCAGGAAAACTGGTTGTCCGCACAGCAAATTGCCGTTTCCACGGGCGTAGAGGACGCCGGCGTGTTCCTGCTGGATTTCAGGGACGAGCGTTATATGCCGTTTGAGGGCAGCGGCGCCGTTTCCCAATGGACATTTTGTATGCCGCCGGAAACGAACCGAATTAATTTTGAAAGCATATCCGATGTCATCCTCCATATCCAATATACTGCCAAGGATGGAGGAGATACGTTTGCCAAGGAAGTGAAACAATTCTTCCGTGCCGAAGCACCTCCGTATCCGTACCATATTGCCAAATGCATAGATTTGAAGCAGGCGTTCCGTACCGGATGGGACGAAGGGATGGGGCATATTTCCCCGGAAAAAATACAAAGTTTTTCATTTAAAGCGACCGACAAAATGCTGCTTCCTAATTTGACCGATGTTACGATAACAGAAGTCGCAGTGCTGTTTGACACGCCGGAGGGAATCCGTATTTCGGATGAAGAAAACAGTTTTGTCTGTCTGAAAATGAGTCAGCGGGATTGGCAGGACATGGATGTCCCTATGCAGCAAAGCGTTTCCGTGCAAAAGAATATCCCTATGAAAGAAAATGTTGGGAGATGCAGGATTACGGGCGATATACGGCTTGACGAATTATGGAGCATTGATATATATACGGAAAACGCCCCGTCCGTATTATTAAAAGATAAACGGGTGGATCCGGAGATATTAAAGAATATAGCAGTCTTAATCACATATGAAGCAAATACATTTAAAAATAATTAAGAAAGGCGGAATATAGTATGAGTGATCACCAACCTTGTTTTGACAGTATAAAAAAGGTTTATGCAAACGCAAAAAAGATTTCGGAAATGGATTGGAGTAAGGTACCGCAAGAGAAACTGGATGATGACGATTTTAGGAACGGCGATCCGAATTACCTGACTTGCCCCGGCGCGCATTGTACCTATTACGGTGCCGACATTCCCAATATCAAGCTTATGTGCAAATGTCTTGATGCAGAAAATAAAAAGGTGCCGGGTTGTACGCCGGCGGTTTATTTGGCACCATACAATACCAACATATGCCTGAATATTAAAACTAACGAGTACAGCGGGAAATCCGGAAGGAACTGCATGAGGCAAGGCGACAATTATTATTCGCTTACCTGTTACTGCTGCTGTTCCTGTCTGGCATACGGAACCAAAATCGGTGTTCCGGAGGGTGTCAAAAAGATAGAAGATTTCGTGCTGGGGGATGATGTATATACGACAAATGTCCGCATTGATCAGGGTGAGCTTGCTTTTGACTGGACGGTTGCAAGCGTTTCTTTCAGCAACGGAACGGGACCGGACGGTTACCAGCCCGTTATGATGTATGTGCGTTTCGGGGATGAAAAAACCATTATCACGACGGTGGATCATCTGTTTTTGATGCCGGACGGGAAATTAAAGAGCGCCGATAAGCTTGTGCCCGGTGCAGACCGTCTGGTGGCGGAGTCGGGGGAACCGGTAGAGATTCTGGAAGTAAGTTTGGGTGAATACCACGGCGGTGTACACCACATTGCCATTGACAAGGAATTTGACGGCAGTATGGACGGACACCTTATTATTTCGGAAGGTGTGGTTTCCGGAGATTTTAATTTGCAGATTCATTCATTGGATTTGGAGGAGAGCGGTCTGCTTGTGAACGGGCATGAGGAGCTTCCGCGGATCGGAACGGAAAAATACGATAAGAAGTACCGGGGACGGGTAAGCTGCGGACGTCGCAAAAGCTACCATAGGATGAAAAAGAGAATGACCCGTGAAGCGAATGACGGAATGAACAACGGACCGGGCGATGGAATGGAAATCAAAGAAGACGGAAACGAGCCGGCTGAGGAGCATCTTGGAATCGGTGAAAAGTTTTATGTGTTCGGCGGCGGCACAATAGCCGTTCCTGCCAATTGTGCCGGTTATTTAAGCCCGGCACAGTCAAAGGACGTGCAAATGTACGGGGAAACCTGTGAGCTTGCCGATATGAGTATAAACAGTACCACAATCCAATATGTGCTGCGGCTTTACGGAGGCTTTTATCAGGATATTGTATTTTACCACGATGCCGGCAATTTAGAGCCAAACGCCTATGCTTATGAGCAATACGATAAAAAAATCATAGTGGTTACGGNNAGGTCTGTCCCGGATAAAGGGGCTTTCGGCGGAGGGATTGTCGGTGATACTTAGTCATATGGTGATGCGTCTGCAAAAAAGCGTCCCTTTGGGTGCCGGCGGTTATACTTCCGTGGGGATGGCAGATTATTACAGTGCCGTTTCCCTGCACAACGTATTCTTTGGAACGGCATACAATGAAACGTATAAAAAGGGGAGCAAGCAGGTAGAGAGTACGATATTCTCGGCAATCACGAAAGAAAACGATAACTATGCGGGGGATCCGTATGAACCGGCAACCGAACTCAGACTGGACGCTTTAAGCGAAGGATTTTCCATGTCGTATCCTCCTGAGGGAATCGGCGGTCCCGTCTATGAAGGCTTGCAGCTTTTGAAAGCGACAAGCCGTATTCCCGTATGCAATGAGGAGTTCTTTGTAACACCGGATATTGACAGGGAGGATGCCGTCCGGGTGTTTGCCGCATTAACAGAGCAAGGAATACTGAATGCCGGCGGGCAGTTGGTGCAAGCGGTAGATACGGATACGGATTTGTCCTATTTATTTACCGATAAACAGGATAAGGTAAAGGCATACTTGGAACAGCAGGTGCGATACCGGTTATCACATGCGCTTTGGGACATTGTACTGCGGTTTAACCTTTCCATGCCGGAGCAGACAGCTTTTGTGCCTAAGAGCTTTACCCTTTCCGACGGAGTCAGTATTGAGTCACTGTCACTGGACGGCGGGGACGACACCTGCATCATCCTCAAAGCGGCATTGCTTCGGGGAACGGTATATACGGTTCGGGCGGCGCGTTATGTAAAATCCAAAAACGGTTCTACGCTTGACCCTGAAAACGCTTTGGTTACGGTGGGAGAACAGGAGCCGGAATGATATCCGGGGAATAGGAGATGACGGCTTACATTCTGATTGGAGGCGAAGAGCAGTGCCTGACCACATCAGTGAAGGGAGATGACAAATGATTGGGAAAATATAAAACAGAGAATGTGACATTAGACAATAGATTGGACGAATCAGTAAGGGCAAATTTCAGCAGGATGGTTCATGCGCCTTATCCGGTTTCAGAAGCCGTGATTTTTTCTGCTGCTGAGAATCCGGATTATTTCAGTAACCTTTTGACTGCCGCAGGAAAAGAGGATTACTTGATTTATCTGCTGAATCATCCGGCAAAGCGTACCCGGTCCGTAACGGAGGACGAAGCAAGGGAATTTGTAACAACATGGGAAAAACGTCTGTACCATCAGCGGCTCAGGAACGCATATTATAAAAGCTTCGGTACATACATCTCGGCGGAATCCAAACGGCATTCTGCCGGGGATATCTATGATGAGCAGGGCTGCAAGCCGTCCGTCGGGATACATACGGAGGATTTCAGGGAGGTGTACCTTGACCATAACTCCACAACGTACCTTAGACCAGAGGTTCAAACGGTAATGGAGGATTATGCGGCGGGAAAGTACGGCTTTGGCAATCCCGGAAGCACACATCCCTACGGTTATCTGGCTATGGATTATGTCATTGATTCACGGATCAGAATTGCGAATTGTCTTAACGTTCCGCCAAAGAGGGTTTACTTTGCCGGTTCCGGCTCGCAGGCGAACAATATGGCAATCAAGGGGATTGCGTTTCAATACCCGGATGAGAAAGGGCATTTCATTACAAGCAAGGCAGAACATGCGTCGGTACTGGAAACCATGAAGTATCTGGAGGGTATCGGATTTGAGGTTACCTACCTTGACGTGGATTCGGACGGAATCGTGAATCCGGATGATGTCGGGCGGGCAGTCAGGGAAGATACCAGATTGGTTTCGATTATGACCGCCAACAATGAAATTGGTTCCGTTAATGATATAGGACGGATTGGGGCGGTATGCAGGGATCACGGTGTCCCCTTTATGACAGATGCGGTACAGGCTTTTGGGAAAATCCCGATTAATCCGAAAGAATCGGATATTTCCATTCTGACATGCTCCGCACACAAAATATATGGTCCCAAAGGGATAGGGGCCGTTTACGCCGAAGAAGGGCTTTCACTTGTCCCGCTCGTTCATGGGGGCGGTCAGGAGTTCGGGATGTTAAGCGGAACAGAAAATGTCGGACATATTGTTGCATTCGGAAAGGCCGCCGAACTGGCAGCCGCCGAAATGCATGAGGAACATGCCCGTTTAAAGCAGTTACAGGAGTATTTCCTCAGTGAGATCGGAAAAATCCAGCCGGCATACAAATTGAACGGCTCCGCCGAGCGCCGCATTCCGAATAACCTCAGCATATCCTTTCCGGGTATGGACAGCGGTGCATTGGTCCGAAGCCTCGGCAAGGCGGGGATATGTACGGCGGCAAGCTCTGCCTGCGCTTCAAAGAATACGGAAACCTCGCATGTATTAAAAGCGATTGGTGCAGATGCGGAACATTACGGTACAATCCGTTTTGGATTGGGTTTGAGGACAAATAAGGAAGACATTCATTATGTTGTGAGATGTCTGAAAGAGATTTTATTAAAGTTGAGTTATTGACTTTCCTGCAGCATCCTGATATGATACTACTCAAGAGTATCATACTCTAAAGTAGTATTATGGAGGTGTTTTTATGTTTTTTGGACGTCAATCAGAACTTGAAAAGCTGGATCGGATGTATAGCAGCAATCAATTTGAGTTTGCAGTTATTTACGGCAGACGGCGCGTTGGAAAAACTACGCTGATTCGTGAATTTGTAAAGGATAAAAAATCTATTTTTTATGCGGCAACACTTTACACAAGGATCTATAGNNAAAAATCTATTTTTTATGCGGCAAGCGAGAGCACGGCACAGGATAATCTTGTTTCGCTTAGCAGATGTATTGGGGGCAAAAGTACCGCTCCTGTATTCACTGACTATGAAAGCGCGTTGACCGCTGTTTTTGAGAAAGCCGCCAAGCAGCAATTCATTTTTGTTATCGACGAGTTCCCATATCTTGCGGGTGCTTATCGCGGCATTTCATCCCTCTTGCAAATAATGATTGACCATAATAAAGAGCATTCAAAGCTCATGCTGATTCTTTGCGGATCCAGTATGAGTTTTATGGAAAACCAGGTGTTGGGATATAAAAGTCCACTTTACGGACGACGGACTTCACAATTCAAAATACTGCCATTTACATTTTTTGAATCACTTCCTTTTTTTACAGAATATGATGTTGTTGATAAAGCAGTTTTGTATGGTATGACCGGTGGTATTCCTGAATACTTAAACAAAGTTAATTCTCAAAAAGATGTCCGGGAAAATATCATTGATTTATTCCTTACACCATCCGGGCATTTTTNNTACACCATCCGGCCACTTTTTTGAGGAGCCTTCCAATCTAATCAGGCAGGAATTGCGTGAACCCGCCATTTATAATGTCATCATTGAAGCGATTGCAAGCGGCTCTTCCCGTCTTAATGAAATTTCCACAAAGTGCGGTCAGGAAAGTAACAAATGTGCAAAATACCTTCTGGCGCTCATCTCTCTCGGACTAGTCAGCAGGGAGTATCCCTTTGGGGAGCCGACAAGTAAAAGAAGCATTTATAAGCTTGAAGATTTCATGTTTCGGTTTTGGTATCGCTTTGTTTTTCCGAACATAAGCGCTATCACTGCCGGACTCGGAGAAGCTTAATATGATAATGAAGTAGATGAGCAGCTCAGTGCTTATATGGGTTTTATCTTTGAAGAAATATGTAAACAATGGCTTTTTGAAATGACAAAGAGAAATGGCCTTCCGTTTTTTGTAAACCATCTTGGGCGTTGGTGGGGAACAAATTCCGCAACCCGTTCTCAGGAAGAAATAGATATTATGGCAACCCGCAAAGAGGAAGCTTTATTTGCCGAATGTAAGTGGAAAAATGCCGATATTGATATTGACGTTTTTAAAGATCTGAAAAGGAAAAGCATGATGTTCAGCCATCATAAAAAGTACCTTTATATTTTTTCCAAGAATATGTTCAGTGGCAAACTTCTCCGAATGGAACAAGAGAACGGAGAAGTCAAATTATTTACCTTGTCAGAAATGCTTGATGCTTTAACATGATGGGGTACGGCGGGGACCGGACGGAATGCAAGGCGAATAAAATTTATATTATCGGAGGTTTCTATGAATTTAGAAGAACTTAGGTTAGACTGTGCAATGAAGCAGAAAAAAGGTCTGCATTTTATTCTGGCTTCTATTATTATTTGGTGTGCTGTACTTGTGGTGCAGCTGATGGATATTTCTATGCTTACAAAAAATCTATACACGTTTTGCTGTACCGCCCCCCTGTTGCCGTTGGCTTTCTTTGTTTCCCGAATTATCAAGGCGGATTTTCAGAATAAGGAGAACTCCCTGACAAATTTGGGTGTACTGTTTTCGCTTAATCAGATACTTTACTTATTGATTGCCATGTGGGTATACCCAACTGTTCCGGAAAAAATGTTAATGGTTATCGCCATGATTTTTGGCGCGCATTTACTGCCGTATGGTTGGCTTTACAAATCAAAAACCTATATGGTGTTATCGGTAGTCATATCTGTTGCGGCATTATTGATTGGGTTGAATTTTGCGCCTTATATCTTGGCTGTCACGATGATTGGCATTGAGATGCTTTTTTCGATTTGTCTATGGTTTGAAGTAAAAGCGTTATCACACTCAAAATAAGCATACTTTCATTGGGAAAACCCCTGATGCTGTTTACAATTAGTGATTCCCTATGCTTCAAAAGAGAGATTTGAATGACAGTTGGCATCTTCATGTACATCCCTCTAATCCGCTTTCTCCGCAAGCATTCTAACCGCTCCGATTGCCATCTCCCAAGTAACGTCGGCGGCATAGCTGTATTTCTTACGATACCGCTCCCAAAGGTCAATCATAGCAGAACTTTCTCCGACCATCGCCGCAATGAGCATACCGTCTTTGAGGATAAAATTGTGCTTGTAATCGGAAACAGCGATGCGTTCCAAGAATCGTTCCAGCATAAAATTCCGCAGGAGGATTTCCGCACCTACGTTCGACTTCTTGGATAGATTGCGGACAAGAGCCTTTAGCTTGGTCGATGTTTTCATAAGAGTACCTCCATGTAGCTTCTGAGCGGTTTGGAAACTTGGAAAGTACCTGCCAGTTTCATAAGTGTGTTTAAGTTTTTATCTTTGCGCTTTACATATCGCTTGATTGCGTCGGTCACGACGGCGATGTCCATCTGATTCCTGCTGCGCAGACAGTCACAAATTGTGCGTTCTAAATTATAAGCGACGACAGTATTCCCGAACATTGTCGTGAGTTCCATTTTTCCAAGTTCGTGCAGTTCCCGTTTAATTGTAAAAACCGTAAATCCATCTTCCCGTAAACGTGTGGCATTGTAGCCAGTCGGAACCGTAACGCAATAGCTGCTAGGGTCGCGGTCAGTCAGGTCATGCAGAAATAGAGCCGTTTCATGTGAGTAAATGGATTTTGACCGTCGCAGCCCCACGACGTACATTTTATCTACAAACTCATCTGGCGAAACATAGACGCCGAAAGCCACACGTTCCAATTCGCCCGCTTTCACCAGCAAGCGTAAACGCTCGTTGGAAACGCCGACTGTGTTAGCTTGGGCTGTAGTGATAATACCGCCGTTTTTCGTTAATGCTGAGTGTAATTCAGCGGGCAGAGCCAAACCAATCACCTCCGATTTGATATTCATGCTCTTATTATAGAATAAACTTGCATAAATATCAAGAACAAATTTGATTTTTGTGCTTTTTCAAATATTACTCTTGACAAACGATTGGATGCATGATAATATTAAACATGAAAATAGAAATCGTGAAATTAAATATCATAAAAATAGATTTCAATCANNCAAATATCAAGAGGCAGTAGATATAACAAAAATTTCGTGATTATTTACATCACTGTTGAGATAGAGAAATGAGGGGTTACATGAAAAAAATAACAAATACGGCAACATCAGAAATCATTATCAAAATTCAAAGCAAGATGCCCAAGTTTAGTCCCGCATTACACAAACTTGCAAGGTATGTTATTGATAACATTGAAAAAATGGACGGAATTCAGATTAATCAGCTATCAAATGAAAGCGGAGTAAGTGAGGCAACGATTACACGGTTTGTAAAAGAAATTGGTTTTAAAAACTTTCATTCCTTTTTGATTCAGATTGCCAAAGTTAATACAAATCAAAAACAGACGCATTTTAGTTTTAGCAGTATTGAAGAAGGTGATAATCCTAATACTATTTGTCAAAAGATATTTACAAAGAATCTGCAAACAATTACAGATACATTAAGTATCATAAAAAGTGAGGAGGTGAAGAAGGCGGCGGAAGCAATTGCAGGAGCCAAGCGGGTGATGATTTTTGCACAAGGGCGTTCGGAGGTAACAGCCAGAAGTATAAGATTAAGATTACAGCGGCTGAATATTCTTGCAGNNTTATTGATTCGCATGAAGGTGCAATTGCTTCTTCGCTGTCAGGGAAAGAGGACGTTGCAATCGGGATAAGCACTTTTGGCAGATCGAAAATGGTTGTGAATAATCTTCAAAGAGCAAAAGAACATGGAGCGGCAACGATTGCCATTACCAGTTATGAGGATGTTCCCTTAGGTGCATATGCGGATATTGTTTTAATGACAGTAAATAATGATAATGTCAAATTTGGTATTGAGCCGTCTTGTGCAACGGTAACCCAAATGATTTTGCTTGACTGTATATATATCATGATTTACCTGTTGGATAAAGAAAAATCGGATTCCTATGTCGAAGTGACACTCGAAGCGATTAATCAGGAAAAAATATAGAAAATTTATGATTGCGGGAAGTAGGCTCTTTGAAAAAAGGGTTAAAATAAACTTCAGATAAAATTCAATACGAGGAGGTAGAATTATGAAAAAACGTTTTATGGCGGTTTTGCTTGTAGCAACCATGATTCTGGCAATGGGAGTTGTTGGCTGTGAGAAATCAAATGACAGTGGGGGAACAAAAACAGAAACGGGAAATACTGATGAAAACAAAGGCGGCAATAAGTATGGATTTACTTGTATGACGATGAACAATCCGTTTTTTACCACGATTGAGGCATCTGTTCGAAGTGAAATAGAGGCGAACGGCGATGAATTGATCACTTTGGATACCAAACAGGATATCGCAACCCAAATTCAGCAGGTTGAAGATATGATCAATCAAGGAATCAAAGCGTTGTTTTTATGTCCGGTGGATTCAGAAGGGATTACTCCCGCGCTGGATATGTTGGAGGAGGCAGGAATTCCTGTTATTAACTTTGACACAGATGTAAAAGATAAGGAAAAAGTCAAAACGATTTTAGTATCCAACAATGAGTATGCAGGTCAGGTTGTCGGTGAAGCAATGGCAAAGAAGTATCCGAACGGCGGAAAGATTGCAATTCTGGATGCTCCGTATGCAGAAGCATGTGTTCAGCGTGTGGAAGGTTTTTTGAAAGGACTTGGTGAGGCTAAGGATAAATTTAAAATAGTATCCCAGCAGAATGGAAAGGGTGATACGGCAGAATCTCTTCCCATTGCAGAGAACATCATTCAGGCGAATTCAGACTTGATTGGATTCTTTTGTATCAATGATCCCTCCGCATTAGGTGCCTATTCGGCAGTAGAATCGAATGGATTGACAAAACAAATTGCTGTATACGGGTGTGATGGTTCACCCGATGCCAAAAAATCAATTGCAGAAGGTGGAATGACCGGAACCGGTGCACAATCTCCAGTTAATATAGGGAAAGAATGTGTAGTAGCAGCAAAAAAATTGCTTGCCGGCGAAACAGTTGAAAAAGAAATTAAAATTGAAACATTCTTAATTACAAAAGAAAACGTTGATCAGTATGGTACGGTTGATTGGCAGTAAAATATCGTTTATGGAAAATTAAATGATGCGAGCAGGCTCGCAGACCAAGGTCGGCACGTATAGAAACGTGCCGGCTAAGGCTAATAGAGAAGGCAGGTGAACTTAGTTGGGCGAGTTTACTTTAGAGATGAGGCATATTCATAAAAAATTCCCTGGGGTATATGCTTTGAAGGATGTTTGCTTACAGGTAAAAAAAGGTGAAGTACATGCCCTGCTTGGTGAAAACGGTGCGGGGAAATCGACACTTATAAAAGTTCTCGGAGGAATACACAAACCGGAAGAAGGCAAGATTTTCATTGATAATAAACCGGTTACGATGAACAATGTGCGGGATGCACAAGAAAACGGCATTAGTATTATTCATCAGGAATTATTATTGGTATCGCAAATGACTGTTGCAGACAATATTTTTTTGGGGGAAGCACCCGGAAAATATGGGTATATCAATCGAAAAGAAATCGAAAAGAAGGCACAAAAAGAATTGGACAATTTGGGTGTGGCTATTAATGCCGGGGATTTGATATCCGCGCTCAGTATAGCACAGCAGCAGCTTGTTGAAATTGTCAAGGCAGTCAGACTGCAGTCCCGTATCATTGTAATGGATGAACCGACATCATCATTATCGGATAATGAAGTTAAAATGTTGTTTAAGATCATTGAAAATTTGAAGAAAAAAGAAACGATTATTATATTTATCTCACATAAACTTGAAGAATTGTTTTCCATTTCCGATCGTATTACCGTTTTGCGTGACGGAGAAGTTGTGAAAACTGTCAAAACAAAGAATACGACGAATGAAGAATTAATCGCTTTAATGGTAGGACGAAAGTTAGATAATTATTATATTCGTGACAAATTTGAAAAAGGCGATGTCGTTATAGAAGCTAAAAATTTAACTAGGGCAGGCGTATTTCATAATATTAATTTTCAGCTTAGAAAGGGTGAGATTCTTGGTTTTGCCGGGCTGGTAGGGGCAGGAAGAACCGAGCTAATGAGTTCTGTTTTCGGAATAAACAGAATTGATAGCGGAGAGCTTTTGCTTAGAGGGAAAAAAGTTCATATTAAGAATCCCTTGTCGGCAATACAGGCAGGGATTGCATTGGTTCCTGAGGATCGAAAGCTTCAAGGACTGGTTTTGAAAAACAGTGTAGGGTTTAACATGACATTGACGGTACTCAAAAAATTTATAAAGGGTGTCATTGTTAATAAGAAAATCGAAAAAGAATTGTTGGATCGATACCAGAAACTTTTGAATATAAAAACGCCCTCTTACAGTCAAAAAGCCGGAAATTTAAGCGGCGGAAACCAACAGAAAATAGTCATTACGAAATGGCTGGCATCCGAACCGCAAGTGTTGATTTTAGATGAACCAACAAGGGGAATTGATGTTGGCGCCAAGGCTGAAATATATGCTATCATTAATGAACTTACCCAAAGAGGCATGTCGATCATTATGATTTCATCGGAAATGCCAGAAGTTATGGGGATGTCCGACCGTATCTGTGTCATGAGTGAAGGACGAATCACAGGGACGGTAGAAAAAAATGAATTTTCTCAGGAAAAAATATTAGCATATGCATTGGAGGGGAAATAGGATGAATATAGAAATGCTCAAAGCAAGAAAAGGACGTAAATCATTTTTGCGGGAAAACATAGCAACTATCAGCGGATTGCTGTTATTATGTATCTTTTTATCCTTCATGTCGGATTCCTTTTTGACGCAAAGTAACCTGATGACGTTGCTGCGGCAAATGACAAATAATGTATTTTTGACATTAGGAATTATGATGTGTATTATTATCGGCGGCATAGATATTTCCGTAGGCTCTGTGTTTGCCCTGGGCGGAACCGTAGCAGCGGGGATGATTGCGCTTTTTGGCTTGCCGATACCGGTGGCAATACTGCTTGGTTTGCTGGCGGGAGCATTGTGCGGGGCATTTAATGGTTTTTTTGTAGCTTATATAAAAGTTCCGGCATTTATTGCTACGATGGCAATGCTGGGCATCGCACGGGGAGCGGCATATTTAATGACCAATGCAGAACCGATACGCTGTACCGACAAAGCGTTTACCCAGTTAGGTACGGGCAGGTGGTTAGGGGTAATACCGCTGCCGGTAATCTATGCAGTGGTTTGGATTGTTGTAATCTGGTTGTTTTTAAATAAAACAAGGATGGGACGATATATTTATGCAATTGGCGGTAATGTCGAAGCGGCGCGATTTTCAGGAATTAACATCAATATCGTTAAGCTGGTCGTTCATATTATATCCGGACTTTTGGCAGCCTGGGCAGGAATTGTTATGGCCGCAAGAATGTATTCCGGTCAGCCGGCAGTAGCGGTCGGATGGGAAATGGATGCCGTGGCCGCCAGTGCATTGGGTGGTGTCAGCCTGATGGGTGGTTCGGGAAGTGTAGCCAGTGCGATGATTGGTGTGGCTATTATCGGGGTTCTGAAAAATGGATTGAATTTTATAAATGTCAATTCATTCTGGCAGCTGATTATTCAGGGACTGGTAGTATTGGCGGCAGTATCGGCAGATATGATAAAACAAAAAAAACAAAAATAAAATATCAACTTTAGGAGGAAAAAATATGTTAGTAAGTTTACAAGAGATGTTACAGGAGGCAGAAAAAAAGAATTTTGCCATTGCCTCCATTAATACACCGAATCAAATTTCATTGCGTGCTGTTATTCAGGCAGCAGAGGATACCGGAATGCCGATAACGCTTAACCATGCCCAAACAGAAGAAAATGTTGTTCCCATTGAAATAGCAATTCCATTAATCCTTGAATATGCGAAACAGTCATCGGCGGCAATTTCTGTCCATGTTGATCATGGATATGATTTTGATCATTGCATGAAAGCAGTGCGTTTAGGATGTACCTCTATTATGTTTGACCGTTCCCGTTTTTCGTTAGAGAAAAATATCGAAGATGTAAAACAGTTTATAAAGATTGTCAAGCCGTTAGGGATTGGTGTGGAAGCAGAACTTGGCGCAATGCCTAATAATATGCCCAGTGAGATTCATGGTCAGGAAACGAGTGATCTTTCCGATTTGAGCGTGTATTATACAGATCCGGATGAAGCAGAAATATTCTGTGAAAGAACCGGAGTCGATGTACTTACTACTTCGTTTGGGACCGTGCATGGGATGTATGCGGGTGCGGCAAATCTTGACATTGAACGGGTTAAGACGATTAAGAGCAAAGCGGGAGATGTAAAGCTTGGAATGCATGGCGGATCAGGAACCCCGTTTGACCAGGTTCAAAGTGCCATTGACGCGGGCATAAAAAAAATCAATTATTTTACTGCGATTGATACGGCACCGGCACCGCATCTGCTTAAAACGATTCAAGAAGCAAAAAATCCGGTTAATTTCTGTAACTTGGCAAATCAGGCAATGGAAATTATTTATGAAGAAACAGTTAAAGTTCTGAAAATATTTAAAAATGACAAATAACAGTATCGTTTAAATGTGAGGTGACATATGTATTTATGCATAGATATCGGTACATCCGGAATTAAAACAACAATTGTCAACGGAGTTGGTGATGTACTTTCTTACGCTCGCAGGACGCTGACTCTTCATGGAAAACAGGATAAAAAAAGAGAACTTGACCCGGTTGAAGTAAAAGAAAAATTATTTCAGATATGTGCCGGCGTAATCAATGACTGCAAAGATAAAAAAATAGAATTAATTACCATCGCCGGGCTTGGGGAAGCAGTCATTCCTATTTCTTCAAATGGGAAACCGTTGGCACATAGTATTGTAGGAGGGGATTCCAGGGGTGCAGAGCAATTAAAGCAGTTATGTGAGAGGTTGGATTCTAATAAAATAGTTGAAATAACAGGCTTGAATTTAAGTTATATCTATTCCTTAAATAAGATCCTGTATATGAAGCAATATTTTCCCGAAGTGCATAAAAATGCATGGAAATATCTCTGCTTTACCGATTATGTAGGATATCTGCTGACAGGAGAAACAAAAATCGACTATTCAATGGCTTCCCGGACGATGGCATTTGACATCAATCGCAACAGTTGGTCGAAAGAGATATTGGCGGCGGCGGATATCAGTCCGGAACTTTTTTCTGCTCCGGTCCCCGGAAATACGATTATTGGCGGAATCCTTCCGGCTGTCAGAGAAGAATTTGGATTGACCGATGACGTTCCGGTAATGGTGGGAAGTCATGACCATATATATAATGCCTTAGGTTGTGGTGTCGTAGAGTCAAACAGCTGTTCCAATGTTGTTGGTACGACGGAGGGGTTTACGGCAATTTTGGAAAAAAGACTGAAAAGCGAAACAATTGCGAAGAATCAAATTTCTTGTGAGCCCTTTGTTTTAAATGGATTATATAATACGGTTGCCTGGCATAATGCGGCAGGGGCAATCGTGAATTGGTTTGTTGACATATTTTATCAGTCTTCCGAACAATCCCTGACACAGATTTTATATAAGCTTGACCGCAGCATTTCATCTGAGCCGGGTACGTTAATGGCAGTACCTCATTTTGCGGGGATGACGGTAAGGCATATGGATGAGAAAGCGAAAGGTGCAATCATTGGGCTAACTGCGACAACTACCAGAGAAGAAATTTTCAAAGCAATTATGGAAGGAGCCGCTTATGAGTGCCGGGTTATTATGGACGAGATTATCAGTGCCGGGATTTCATTAGACAAGATTGTAGTCAGCGGCGGAGGCAGTAAATCACCTTTGTGGATGCAGCTTAAAGCAAATATTCTTGACCGCCCGATCTATAAATCCGTTTATCCCGACACCAGTGCAATGGGTGGGGCACTTTTAGGTTCCGTGGTTTTAAAGCATTATCCGGATTTAAAAGAAGCGGCAAAACAGATGATAAAAAAACCGGAAATCATAGAACCGGAACGATCTTATTGCAGGGAATACGGAGAACGTTATTTGGAATACAGGGAACTTTACTTTAAGTTAAAAGATGTAAATCACAAATTAGAATAAAGTCCGGCTTATAAACCGATAAGCGATTTCACCGTATTATTTCGGAAAGGTGCTTCCATTAGTTCATGAAACAAAACAGTAATCCATTAAATATCAGAAACAGCAATTTTACTATTGATAATTCTGAGGCATGAGGGTGATTGCAGTAAAATACAGAGTGTATACTTTGGATAGTCATTCGGAGTTTCAAGAACAAAGAAATCGTTGACGGCAGGTCTGTTGTTGCCGGCACCGTCAAAAATTTTTTTTGATAACAGGATCGTATTTCCATCGCACAATCTCATATCAATCCTTACAGGTCGTATATATTTGTTTAAAAGTTCTATTTCATACGCCACTTTGAACTTTTTACCGGGAGAGAGTATGATGAATGAATCATATTTTCTGTTTTCCAGTGCAATGCCGCTGCCGGTACATGATTCCTGTCTAAGCTTCATGCAGGTTCTGCCAAGCCATGAATATCTGACTGCAGATGAGAACACTGCCGCACCGGGCGCTGATTCGGAGTAAACAGATTCGGAAGGGTACGGCGTATCGGGTACGTGATTTTTTTCATGTTTCATTTTGTATAGCTCGCATATCGTATCTAATTTTTTGCAGTAGGCTTGTTCCAGTTGGATGGTATCCAGCAGTGTCTTATTTACGGAGCGGCTGATTTCCAGTAAATCATTGATATTCTCAGAAAACTCAATTGCTTTCAAAAGCTTTTCGCCCTCGTTATTCAGTATGTGTGCGAGTGCGGCTTCAGCCAGAGCAATGGATTCGATTGCATCACATACGGATTGCCCCATACATTCATCGCTGTCAGGTTCTCTCCGGCAGGACTGCCCTTTTTGGCTGTCATCTCTGCAGAAAGACTCCCGGCAATGCGGGTAAACTAGTTCTTTGCACAATTCAGTCGGATTCATATTCCCCTCCTTGTCATACCGTCGCAGCAGTGATTATAGTCCCTCTCCGGGGACTGTATGTCATCATTCTTATAGATCGATTCGGCATTTGTTTCATGTCCGGTGCCGTCTGAAAAGATTCAGGCGGCTCCCTGTTTTGAAAGTCGCCTGTTTCCCTATGAAATTTTGTTCGCCGGTTCCTTAAGCGGAAGAGGCTTCGTCTGAGAACTGCTCCAATTTTGACTGGAACAATAGTTCTAAGCGTGCGACGGA
>DBDL01000162.1:36916-39452 GCA_002293545.1 Lachnoclostridium sp. UBA933
GGCCTGCATTTTTTCTCCCTCGGCATTCAAAATATGTGCGAGTGCGGTTTCCTGTAACGCAACGGATTGAACCAAGTCTGTAATGGCTTGGTTCCGGCTTCCTGTTCCCGGTGTAATGACTGGCATTCCCATAATGATATCTCCTTTTATTTATAATTTAATTCAATGCTGTTGCTGGTGCCGAATAGGTGTTTGGACCGACAATAACTTTACCCAAATCAAGAGCAGCGGCATTGTTCCCCAGCAGGTTGATTTGTAACGGAATTTCTGTGAACGTATCCCCCGTATCTTCCTGAACATTAATGTTGACAGATATGATGCTGCCGATCAGTGTGAATACAGGGTTTAGTGCGGCAGATAAGTTTGATACGGCAGTATCGGCTCCCGTATCGGCAATACTTAGAATGCCTGTTGACGGGTCAAGCAGCAGCGGATTTACTGCGGATGCCAATACGCTCTGCAGTGTTCCGGTCATGGTACCTAAAATTGGGTTAATGAGTATGGCACTTGTGCCTGTAGCGGTGATCCCGATTGGTGTGCTTCCGTTCAGCAAGTTTCCGAGCGTACCCGTATAGTTTATCTCAAGTCCCAAAAGCTCAATAATTGCCTGCAGCAGGGTTAGATGACCGGTAACCGAAACAGAAGCTGAATTTAATAAGTTCTCAAGCAGGCTGTTCACTGCCGTCGTCAGAGCCGAGAGAAGTGCCGACATACCGTTTTCTATTTTGCCGATGGTTTCCGAACCTATCAGAGAGGAATTCGGGAGCATATTATTGAGTGTGCCGCCTGACAGTTTGCTCAGGTCAATGTCAATGTTACCTGTGTTCAAATCCAATGTCACGGAGCCGTCCGGCGAAGTAACCGGCTGCGACAGAATTGGTGCGAGAGCAGAGTCCGTATTCAGGCTCAGGTTGACTTCTAAGGTATTGGTTCCGATTTCCACTCCCGGAACGAGGTCGTTGATGGCATTCAGGCTGCCGCCGATACCGTTTACGATACCATTTATAATCGGCGAACTTAATCCGGCAATCGAATTTTTTAACGTAGTTAATACAGTATTGATATCGTTTATCAGGCTGCCGGCTGCCGGAGAGATCAGATCAAGTGCCGCACCGGCAATATTGTAACTGCGTGAAAGGGAATTGTTGGCGCCCGCCAAGCGTGCTTCTCCCGTAACGGCATTGACGGTAAGACTGGCTGCCGTAAGAAGACCGTTCTCCGGGGCTAACTGCATCAGGTCCAGTGTCGCATCCGCAGGATAACCGGGAGAGCCGCCGGAATTTACAATTCCGTCATTGCTTACCGCACCGGCATACGCCTGTGATACTCCGTTTATTGATGCCTGTGCGTACTGGTTGACTGCGCCAAGCTTGAGGAACTGACCCAGATCCAACTGAATATCATCTAAGCTCACAAGCTTTCCGCCCAGTGCGTTCACATCCAATCCGGCTGTAACGGTATTATCCGATCCCGGCGTTGCGCCGTTTTCATATTCTGCGGTTGCTCCGCCCAGTTCCGCGGCTCCGGCAAAGTTATTGTCCAGCAGGGCTCCGCTTAGGAATTGTGCGATTGCTTTTGAAGAAGCGGCGACAGGTGCGGAAATTACGCTGATACTTCTGGCGGGATCGGGGTCGGTTGCCGTATCGGAAGGATCGGAGGCGTTTGTGACGCTGAATTTACCGATAAGCGTTCCGGATGATGTCCCGTCAGTAGAGGAACTGTATGAGAATGTGCCTGTGAAATCAACGGCATAGCCCGGTGCAACTTGCTGACGGGCAATCGAAAGGGCATTTTCAATCGCCGCATTCCCTGCATCGGCAGAATCAAATGCAGAGCTGATACCCACGGAGGGTACGTTGATTTTGGCGAGTTCTGCGTCCGCCGTAGTCGGTACGGGTGAAGAAGTGTCGTCGGAGCCGGTTATGTCTGAGAACAACTCCAGCTTTGTTTGGAGCATCATCTCTAAACGGGTGATGGCATGAATCATTTTGCTTACAGAGTCACCCAGTTCAAATAACTGTTCCGGTGTTGAGTCGGGTACGGCAAGAAAAGCCTGCATTTTTTCTCCCTCCGCATTCAAAATATGAGAGAGTGCAGTTTCTTGTAAGGCAACGGATTCAATCAGGTCGGTAGTAGCTTGATCCAGTGTTCCCGTTCCCGGTGTAATGATTGGTAATCCCATAATTGTGATCTCCTTTGGATAAATTTAATGTTTTATTTTCTTGGGTTTTATCCTGCGTTTCCTGCGTCATTTTACGTTAAACAAAATGTATTTGGGTAAATATTTTACTGCTTACAGCGGTTTTCAATTCTAATTTAAGTACGTTGCCGAGAATTGACGAATCATGCATGATTACTGAAACATGTACCCTTATTATCATGATATGTACAAGAGGGCATTTTAGTGATAATTTATGACAAATTGTGATATGTTTAAAGAATGGATTGCGGAATATGAGAATGCGAGCCTTTATAACGGCGTCTGATTGTTTTTATAAAAGTTAAAGTGTAACAAATATAAATGAAATTTTCATAA
>DBDL01000162.1:39554-39689 GCA_002293545.1 Lachnoclostridium sp. UBA933
TATACTTTTTCTTTTATATACACAGTATAAGAAAACCCATAATTGCTTCATGAAGAAACACAATGATACCGCGATGGAAACCAAATTGATTCTTCTGGAAAGCATCAAGCCAAAGGGATAAAAATGAACAAATTG
>DBDL01000020.1 GCA_002293545.1 Lachnoclostridium sp. UBA933
AAATTATTATGATAGAAGCGTAAAAGCAGAAAAACCGGAGTCTTTTAATAATAGAATTGCTCTTTTTTCCAAACCTTCCGTAAAAAATGATAATTATGTGGATAGTTGGTATAGAACGTACAGTAGAACTGGCATTGCAGAAAGGATAACAATTAATGGTTTACCAGCAGTAAAAGATATTGTGAAAAGAAATGGAGAACTCATTTCCTATCAATATCATTGGACGCAGGAAGATTATAATCTTTTTATGAATCTTAAAAAAGGGATTGTGGAAAAACACGATGAAAAGATTTTTTTTGATGTGCAAAAGGTAAAAGTACCCGACTAAAGTTCCCGAATGAACAAGCAAACGTTTGCAATATTAATTACGGCACTTTTCACCAATTTCATCAATGCCGTGAAAAACGATAAAACACATTCCAAAAAAGCATTGACAAAAAGCCCGGATACCTTTATAATGAACTGCGGAGTAAAGAATAACAGGAAACTATCGACAACGTAATATAAATTGTTAGGAGGGTTATGACATGAGTATATGTCCTAAAAATAAATCTTCAAAGAGCCGCCGCGACAAACGCCGTGCTAATTGGAGAATGGCTGCCCCTACTCTTGTAAAATGCAGTAAATGTGGTGAACTGATGGTTCCTCACAGAGTATGCAAAAGTTGCGGTTCTTACAACAAGAAAGAAATTTTACAAGACAGCAGTATAGAACTTGAAGAAAATGCATGATTTTCATAACGAAAAAGTAAGCGGGGACTGTAATGAAAGATATTTCGTTACAGTCCTTTTATTAAGTTCTCCAAGTATTTTGGAAGAATCCCACAACAAAAAGCTTCCTCCAAGGGAGTATATTCAATATAAGCACGTTTCTTTTCCTTGTCAAAGAAAAGCGGACAACCGCAGAACTCGGTACTGCTCTTTTTAAATTTTGCCAACGGAAGAAACGTCCCTGACTTTTTCGTATAACAATTTTTTGATGTGGCTTTNNTTCCTGCGGTATTCTTCCTCTACAAACGAAGATACGGATTTATGGATTGCCTGGTCCTCCGCAGGAAGATAATAATAATCTTTGGTATCCTTAAAGAAGTAATAGTATTCTCCCGTGCAGACCGGAAAACGCACACGGAACGTATTCTTTTTATAAGCAAAGTAAGGGACCGTATGATNNCCGGATATTTCCGGGCAGGGTAACTTCCATATTAATAAAATCATTTTCTTCGGATACAATATGAAAACAAAGGGTTTCACTTACAAACGGGAGCAAGTAGACCAGTAACTGACAGCATAGCAGCGTTCCCGCAATATCATCGTGATTGTGCAGTAATAATGCATAATAACAAGCTTCTTTTTTCTCATTCTCATGAAAATATTTCATCTGCATACCNNGTGCATATAATTTGAATAAAGTTCAATGCAATCTTTTCCGGTGAAACGGTCACTGCGTGAGATGGATAGGAACTGCTCCATCGTCGTTAATTTCAAATTAGGGAGGGAAAACCAATCCTTATAAGGGCGTATCAGCTGATAAAGGTCAATACTTCCAATGGAACCAAAAGGACTGCCTATATGATGTGCATTATATTTTCTTTCCAAATAGGGGATATCAAAACCGGTACCGTTATAATGAACCAATGTATCAAAATTTTTCAGATATTCAGAAAAGGCAAGCAATAAATCTTTTTCACTCTCATAATCACTTGCAAACCATTGTGTAATTAAGAGCCTGTCCTCTTTGATTTCACCGCATCCAATCAGATAAACAGACGAAACGGCGGCGGAAAGACCGGTTGTTTCGATATCAAAAAAGCATATTTTTTCCAACAAAAAAGAAGCGGTAGGAGGAAAGCTTTTCAGACCGGCAACCGCATTTTGACAGGCTTCCTTATTCAAATCTTCCGCAGAAATTATTTTTTCCATATTAGGAATTATACTAAATAGTTTTATTATTTACAAGAAGAAACACGATATTTCACCTTGAAACTTAACGTGAAATCAGATAGAATAAGAACAAATTGTGAATCTGAGAATAATGTGAAATCATTATAACATAAAACAGATTGTGAGTTTGGGAATAAGGAGATCAGTTTCGTGCCGGTAGAAGAGAAACAAAAGAAAATCAAGCAGTTAAAAGGTCGTATCGAAAACAGCCTGAGCGGTTTTTACCGAACCATGCTCGTTGGTCTGCTTGTGTTGGTACAAATTATCATATTGGTGTTGCTGCCGTTGATACTGCATGAATTTACGGTTTATTTTTATTTTATCATGGAAATGGTCAGTCTTATCTTTATCTTTACCGTAACCAACCAGAACAGAAGCCAGTCGTACAAAATCGGATGGTTTTGTATCGTACTGATATGTCCGGTTTCCGGATATATTATGTTTGCCCTATGGGGAAAGACCGGAAAGGGAGATAAACTGCAGCAGAAGATTTTGGAGAAGATGGAAGAGGTGGAACGATATCTTGTCCAGGACGATAAAGTAATGCATGAGTTTTGCAGACTTCATCCGGTAAGCTCCCGAATGTCCAGATATATGGCGGCGGAAGGGAGTCCGCTTTATAAAAATAATCAAACCAGATACTACCGGATGGGTGAAGACGCATTTGAAGATATATTTGCCGATATTGCCGCGGCAAAGAAGTTTGTATTGATTGACTTTTATATTGTGGCGGAAGGGGCGATCTGGGATCAGCTCCACAAGATATTGCTTGACCGGATTCGTCAAGGTGTTGAAGTGAAGTTCCTGTATGATGATTTCGGCGCGGTTTTACGTGTCGGGAAATTCTTTGCAAGGGATTTGATTGCGGAAGGGTTTGAGGTTCAAGTCTTTAATCCCATCCATAAATACATGCATAAATTATTCATGAACTATCGTTCGCATCAAAAAATAGTTGTGATTGACGGGAATATAGGCTACACCGGAGGATTTAATATTGCAGATGAATATGCCAATTTAATCAACCGGTTCGGTACGTGGAAGGATACCGGAATCCGGCTGGAAGGAGATGCTGTCTGGGGACTGACCATTATTTTTATGCAAATGTGGCATGTGTGCAGCAATGAGGTGATTGATTTCGATGCCTACCGTCCGGACAAAGTATTCACAGAAAACAGAACCTATTGCCATACGCTGACGGACGGACCGGCGAATAATCCCAAAAACCTGATCGAATCCGTTTACAAACAGATGATCCATTTTGCCGGCGAGGTTTTATATATCATGACGCCGTATCTGGTTTTGGAAGAAAGCATGATACAAGCCTTGATTGAATCGGCAAAACGCGGAGCGGATGTCCGGATTATTACACCGAGTATACCGGATAAAAAACATGTGAAATGGCTGACAGAGTATAACTACGGTATTCTGCTCCAGAACGGTATCCGTATTTTTGAATATCTGCCGGGGTTTCTCCATGCAAAAGTCATCATGAATGAGCATTGTGCGATTGTCGGAACAATCAATATGGACTACCGGAGTTTTTATCTGCACTATGAAAACGGTGTGTGGATTTATGATATGAAAACCATTGGGAGTATCCGCAGTGATTTTCAGGATACCTTTGCGGAGAGCCGTGAAATTACTTATGAAGAATGGCTGTCAAGACCGTGGCGGTTAAAAATAGGGCAAAATGTTTTGAATGTATTTTCGACTTTGGTATGAGAGCATATCATAAACTTGTACGGTGAATTTTACCTGCGTACGATACGGAGAGAGAAACGGAGGAAATCAATGATTGCATTTGTAAAGGGAGAACTGGATTCGGTGGAGGAAAACCGGATTGTCGTTGAAACCGGAGGGATGGGTTTTGAAATCATGGTTCCGTTATCTGTGGCGGAAAACCTGCCGTCACTCGGAAGTACGGTGAAAATATACACGTACACATACGTGCGTGAGGATATATTACAGTTATATGGTTTTTTGACAAGAGATGAATTGTCGATGTTTAAGCTGGTCATTACGGTGAACGGAATCGGTCCGAAAGGAGCGCTCGCCGTCTTTTCCGTGCTGGATGCCGATAGCCTGCGTTTTGCCATTTTATCAGATGATGCCAAAAGCATTGCAAAAGCACAGGGAGTCGGTATCAAAATGGCAAGTAAACTCATCTTGGAGCTTCGAGATAAATGCAGCTTGGATGATGTGTTTTCTCCGCAGACGGATACTAGACCATCTGCGGCAGATGCAAGCGGCGGTGCGGCGGCGGATGCCGTACAGGCATTGGTTGCCCTCGGTTATACAAGCGGCGAGGCGGTTGCCGCCGTAAAGAAAGTGAAAGTAACCCCGGAAATGGGTGTGGAGGATATATTAAAAGCCGGATTAAAAACATTGTAAAGGGATAGAGAAAAACGATGGAAAAACGAATGATTTCAACGGATTTAACGGAGGAAGATTATAAAATAGAACATGGCCTCCGCCCGAAACTGCTTTCCGATTATATCGGTCAGGAGAAAGCAAAACAAAATATCAAAATATATATTGAAGCGGCGAAAGCAAGAGGGGAATCCCTGGATCATGTATTGCTTTACGGACCGCCGGGACTGGGAAAGACGACATTGGCAGGCATTATTGCCAATGAAATGGATGTCAATATGAAAATCACTTCCGGTCCCGCCATTGAAAAACCGGGGGAAATGGCTTCTATCCTGAATAATCTGCAGGATGGGGATTTATTGTTTGTCGATGAAATCCACCGTCTAAACCGTCAGGTAGAGGAAGTATTGTATCCGGCAATGGAAGATTATGTGATTGACATTGTGATAGGAAAAGGCTCGGCAGCAAGGAGTATCCGTCTGGACTTACCCAAATTCACGTTGGTTGGTGCGACGACAAGAGCCGGTATGCTGACCGCACCGTTGCGTGACCGGTTTGGTGTTGTCCATCGGCTGGAGTTTTATACGGTCGATGAATTGACTACGATTATAAAACGTTCCGCCAAAGAGTTTGATGTCGAAGTGGACGAACAGGG
>DBDL01000071.1 GCA_002293545.1 Lachnoclostridium sp. UBA933
ACGTTGCCGCGGCAAATCCTGTCAAATCTCCGGTTACTCCGCCGCCAAGCGCAATCAGATAATCCGTTCGGTCCAGTTTTGATTCTATGCATTATTGATAAAGCGCGTTTACCGTACTTAAATTTTTATTTTGTTCTCCTGCCGGGAAAATAAAATGAAAAACCTGACTGCAAACACTCTTCAGTACGTCGGTGACATCTTGTAAATAATATTCTGCAACGGTATTGTCGGTAACGATACAAACCTTATGGTCTGTCATATGAAGTTTTCTGCATACATCGGAAAGAGATAAAAAACTGTCCTGAAAATAAATCGTATAAATCGGACGATGATTCAGATGTAAGGTAATCTTATTTCTTGAGTTTTCGTTATCTATCATAATACTTAAAAACCATCCCCTTCAATCGGACCCAAAAAATCAAACGGATCATTTTCGGAAGAATTTTCATCTTCCGCCCGATTCTGGTTACCGATATTCAAGTCTTTTAATAAACCATCTAATGTTTGTAATTCTTTTCCGGCAGTTTGCATGTTTTCTTCCGCTGCCATACGTTCTCTTATCGGGATGCTTTCCTTAACCGGGATATTATCAATGCGCGATATGCTTGTGCTTTCTTTCACCGGTATATGTTCAATATTCGGTATGCTTGCTTTCCCGTCCAAATCCGCTTCTTTTACCGCAATCGGTTCAAGAGGCTGTGTATCGTCGAAATTCAATACATTCGCTTCTATTGGTTCTGAAGTGACCCCCGTAACCGGTTCCAAAACAATGGGTTCGGCATTTTTTACAGGCGGTTCCTGTGAACTTGCTTCTTCAAAATGCAGCGGGTCGTCCAATATCATATCCGTTTCTTCGGCATTATCCATAGTAATCTCACTTGTTGTAAGATTTTTATCCCTATGGAAGTTCTCTTTTTCCGTAAAACTTTCATGGCTTACAGCGTTTTCCTTTTTGTCATTGTCCTCACTTTCGGTAAGATGCTCCGTAAAGCTTTCATTTACCGCAGCATTTTCTTCTTTGGGGGACGGTAATTCTTCATTAAAAACAGGCTCCGGATTCCTTTTGTCAGCGAAAGTGGTTTCCTTTGCCTGAAGCTGCAATTCATTCTCATGGTATAATTTGCTTAGCTCCGGTGAGTAAATATCAAAAATATCACTGTCAATCAACTCGATTTGAGCGTTTGCCGCTTGTTTTAACTGCATTTTATATTGATTGAACTGTTTCACTAGGTGAATGCTTTCCTGTTTGATATGGATGTATTCCTGCTCGGCATTATTTATAATTTCATCTGCCTTGACTGCCGCTTCTTTTTCAATCGCTTCCGCCTTTAGGACCGCGGCATCTTTCGTTTCCTTTGACGTTTTTTCTGCCAATATTAAGGCTTGCTGCAAGGTTGTTTCAATCGACCGGTAATATTGGACACCGTCGCTTAATGTCTTTACCTTTTTCTTTAAATCCAGACATCGTTCATAGGTTTCTTCATAATTTTTAAAGATGAGTTCTAAATACTCATCCATATCTGCTTTGTCATAGCGTTTCTTTTTTGGTTCTGGCTGTTTACTCTTTAATTCTCCCAATGTCAGCATGATTCATTATACTCCTTTGACTTATTTGTTAAAATTCACGATTGATTGTCGGAACCGTACTAAGTCCTTCTCCTGTCAGTGAAATGGAATCCCCGCTGATATCAACGTTTTCCGGTGAAAAAATAAATATGTATTTTGATATCGGATGGAATTTTCCGTTGATGGCAAAAATACAGCCTAATATAAAATCCATAATCCGCTGGGCATCGTCGGAATCAAACCCTTCTAAGTTCACAACGACCGGCTGGTTATGCAGCAGGGTATTGCAAATCTCCTGTGAATCTTCAAACGATGTTGGTTTGATGATGTTTACCTCCATGGTTTTGGCAGTCTGTGTCATAGGAACCACCTTTGTCCTGGAGCGATTCATGCGTTTCGGAAGATCTTCTTCTGCCGCTGCCGGTTCTTTCTTTGCTTTTTTATGAATGGCAGGCTGAAAAGCTTTTTCTTCTGTATGCTGTTCCTCCTCATACTCCTCTTCCTCATATTCGTCATCATCAATTTTAAAAAAATCTAAAAATGAGCTGAATCCTTTTCCCATATAGCATCGTCCCCTTTGTTAATGTTATGTTATCTTGCTCCGAATAATCCTGTGCCAACCCGGATATACGTTGCGCCTTCTTCAATCGCAACGGTATAATCTCCGGTCATCCCCATTGAAAGCTCATCCATATTAACATTATCAATGTTTTTTCTATTTATGTCAACCAGTAATTTTCGCAAATTTTTAAAATGAATCCGATTGCTTTCCGGATGATCCGTGTAAGGTGCTATCGTCATAAGTCCGTCAATTATGATGCCCGGCAACCGGCTGACCTCCCGGATTAAGCCTTCGGTTTCTTCGGGGGGAACACCGAATTTACTTTCTTCCCCTGCTAAATTCACTTCGATCAATATATGTGAAACAATATTTTTCCCAACGGATTCTTTACTGATTTGTTCCGCCAGACGATAGGAATCAACCGAATGGATGAGTTTCACTTTCCCAATTAATTGTTTTACTTTATTTCTTTGAAGGTGTCCGATAAAATGCCATGTTACGGATGAATCAACGGCATCATATTTCATGGCCAGTTCCTGAACCTTATTTTCACCGAAAACAGTCAAGCCGCAGTCAATCGCTTCCTGAACGGCTTCTAAGGGTTTTGTTTTGCTGACGGCGATCAATGTTACTTCCTGGGAAGAACGGCCGGCTGTTTCACATGCTGCCTGTATCCTGCTTTTTACCTCTTTTAAATTGGTTTGAATCATATTGTATTTATCCGCTCCTTTTTGGTTTTCATCCGGGCATTGGCAATGTTCCGTTTATTGAATAAAATCATTTTCATTCAATAACAGCGGATCGGTAACAATGTGGTCGTAAAGTGACAATCCGTTCGGCGTGCTGTCGTTTACAATTGTGTATTCCGAGTTTTCATAGATTTTATCAATCCTGACAAACTTGCAAAAACCGTCATTGACACAATACACGCCCTTTAATTTCCCGACCGCGCTTATGGTTTCCCTGATATCGGTTTCCTGTTTCACAATAACATCTCCGGCTTTCAAAGAATCCTTTCTTACATAATAATAATCATTATCGTAGATAAGATTGGAAATCGGCACTAATTCAAATTCCTCACTTCCGTCCTCTGTATACTTTAAGGCGGCAAAGCCGTTTGAACCGTCACCGCCCCGTGTCAGAAACTCCCGTTTGACTTTATAAAATTCTTCTTCCAGTATGGAAGAGTTGGGAATTTTTAAACCTTCCGCCGAATTTAAGCTGATCTCCACCTCTAAAAACCGGTCGTCGCAATAACGCTCTAAAAAATGATCCATCGTCAGTACCGCATAATAACCATCCGGTCTTATTTCCAGTCTGAGCGGCACCGTAAATGTATTGTTGTCATTTTTTATCGTTATCTTTACACTTTTTTTATCCTTTAACTTTTCATAATAATCGTTATCAATCGGCACGACAATGGACCAGTTTTCATTTATAATCAGCCGGTATACCGGGGAATCAATTTCCACCGATTCTTTTTCACGCAATTGTGTTTTTTCCCATTTGCTTTTTTCATTGATGTGTTCCTTGGTCACAGCATTTTCTTTTACATTTTCATATCCGTCGATGGAATAGGAAATCACACCTGTTCTCCGGGCGGAAATTTTGTGGAACATATTTGATTTTCCGTTAGCCTTCAGTATTTTTTCCAAATCGCTGTATAAATTGTCCTGTGACTGCTCAAAGATTGCATTCTCTACATCGTAATGATAATCGTAAACATGATTGTAGCTTGAAAAATCAAATTCCTCCCGGAAAGATGAAATAATCGTCCTCATATTTTTTATTTCTTCCATATTCGGTGCCGACGAATGATCCATATCGGCTAAGTAATCCGCAATATCTCCGGTGCTGTCAATCGTATACAGGATATCCCCGATTCCGACCCGGTTTCCCGCCGGATTGTAATAGTTGATATACCCTGCGTGCTTTGTTTTAAAAATTTTTTCATTGCGTATAATAAAACCAGACCAAGTGGTATCGTCGGCAATTTGAGCATTATTTACTTCATAAATTGTAATATGACCCTTTTTTGTATAAGTAAATAACAGTATCAATGTATAGATAATAAATAAAAAGATAATAATTTTAATGAACTTAATATTGATTGGCTTTTTGTATTTTACAATTTTTTTATTGGCCAATTTTATCACCCTTTCCCATGAAAAAATTTGTATAAAAAAAAATAAAGAGGGCAAACTACTAAAAGAACCGAAAAGGAGGGCTATACCTTGAAAACAATAGACTATATTGCACTTGTTTTAATCATTATCGGAGCAATTAGCTGGGGTCTGATCGGACTCTTTGGTTTTGACATTGTTGCATTTGTTTTTGGTTCTATGTCAATTCTGACAAGAATCACGTATGCTATAATCGGCATATGCGGATTATATGCGATTAGTTATGTTGGGCGTATTACCAACTAAAGAATGAGGGGCTAGCAAATCAAGAGAGCGACGCCCCTTATTTGTACATAGTCTGCCGCCGCGTTTTACATAATAGGAAAGTCCTGCGGAACTTACTTGGGCGCGTTTTTTACATACGTACCAGTTCTCTCCAATTCAAGTCGCCGTGATCCAGTGCCTTGATCAAAAGCTCCGCCGTAGCCAGATTTGTCGCCAAAGGAATATTATGTACGTCACAAAGCTGAAACACGGTATTGACATCGGGTTCATGGTCCTTTGGTCTTAGAGGTTCCCTTAGAAATATAACCAAATCAATCTCATTGCTTTCAATTTGTGCGCCAAGCTGTTTTTCGCCCCCCAAATGTCCGGCAAGATATTTATGAATCGTCAGGTTCGTGGCTTCTTCCACCAATCTTCCGGTCGTACCTGTGGCATATACATCATGCTTATTCAATATTCCCCGGTATGCAATGCAAAAATTCTGCATCAGTATTTTTTTAGAATCATGTGCGATAATTCCAATATTCATAAAAACCCCATTCTTGCGTATGTTCTTACGCATAAATACTTGTTTAAGATTTATCCACTTCCATAAATGTGATTGACGATGTCCCCGCCCTCGCCGGTTGTATCCGAATGTTAATAATAATACCGACAGCCATCATGCTGCTCATCATGGAGCTAAGTCCGGCGCTTAAAAAGGGTAACGGCAGCCCCGTATTCGGAAGCATTCTGGTGGCAACGCCGATATTGATAAATGTTTGAAAAGAAAGCAATGCGGA
>DBDL01000197.1 GCA_002293545.1 Lachnoclostridium sp. UBA933
CAGGGAAGTCACCTATCAAAATGATCCCTTTCGGAATGACGGGGAAATGAACGGACAGAAAACAAAACAATCAGGTTGGACTGCCGTTTCCTATGGCGGAGGGTATAATGCGATCCGGATTATTATTTATGTGATTTTAGGTTTGGCGGCACTGTCAATCCTTTCCGGTATCATGCGTGCCATATTTGGTTTCCCGTTTTGGCATACAGGTATTTTTGGGAGTTTAGTCGGGATACTTGTGTTTATGTTGTTTTTGACGTTTGCCGGTTATGTGATGGTGGTAGGAGGAATTGTATTATTTGTGACAAGCATTGTAACGCTGGCTGTTTCCGGTCCTTCCGGTTTGTTTACAATGGGAATTTCGTTTTTGTTGATTGGGCTTGGAATATTATTGATTTTAAGTACAAAATGGTTTTGGTCGACACTGGTACCTAAATTCTTCCGGATGATTTCAAATGCATTTCACGGGAACAGAGAAAATGGGAAAGGAGCATCGGCATGAAAAGATCAAATAAAGTGTTGCTTAGCTTGGCAGGAAGTTTGATTTCTATCGGGATTATTGTTACGATAATAGGTGCTGTTTTTATTATAAGAGATGGAGCAGAATTTGGCGAGTATTTTGGTGTTTTCGGGCATCATTATTTCAGGAGTTATGAAAGAGAGGAAAATAGAATGGAAAGAACAAATCAAAAGATTGATTTAGAAACAGTTGATATAAATAGAATTGTACTGACTGCGAACTATGGCAAAGTGGAATTTTTAAAAGGAGATCGTTTTTCCTATCAGATTATCGGTACGGATGTGGATTCCAGCATGTTTACGTATGGATTGGATGGGGATACATGGCGGATCAATATTAAAAACCGTTCCGGATTTTATTTTTTCGGCTTCGGGAAAGATGACCATATATCCAAGCTGATCATTACTGTACCGAGTACGGAGGTTTTGGAGGAAGTTTCATTAAAAATGAATGCAGGTACCGTTGATGTAGAACGGTTGGCAGCAAAGAATCTGAAAATGGAGATGGGTGCGGGCAGTTTGAATGCAGAAGAACTGATTGGTGAAGAAACGCTCGCCTTATCTGTAAGTGCCGGAAAATGTAAGGTCGAGCATATGCTGGGAGTAAATCCGAGGCTTCGCTGCGAAGCAGGGCAGATTGAAGCCAAGGGAGTGCTTACCGGAACCGGTAAAATTAACTGCGGCGTCGGTCAGATTGATTTGGACTTAGTCGGCGATATCAATGATTATGACTATGATGTAGCCTGTTCCGTCGGAACCATCCGTGTGAACGGGAACCAAGTCGGGGGAATCGCAACCAAAAGCCAGAAATCAACCAGTGCGGGCAATATGTTTGATTTGGATTGTGCGGTCGGACAGATCAATTTGAGAATCAGTCAATAGGAAACCAGACAATTTGAGAATCAGTCAATGGGAAACCGGACAAGTCATTCATCGAACTCTCATCACTGTATTGCACTACTATAATTATAATAGAAATGAGAAAAAATGTTTTATTTATTTGGGACTATTTTATTGTTGTTACTAGGCGTTGTTTGTTATTATTTTGGCAGAAGGATATATCAATGGCTTCATTGCATACGGCAGGATAAGGAGATACGGAAGTCCGTCTTTTGGCCGGTATTCAGTTTACTTATCCTGCTCCTATTGATCATACAGTTTATGGCACCCCCGTTTGTCGGGCAGATATTTAAAGCAGCAGCCGGGTATGGTTTCGGTGTATTGTTCTATCTGCTGTTCTTTATCGTTTTCATTGATATCTTCCGGTTTATTTTAAAATGCTTCAAATACCGTCCCTCTTGGCTATATAGTAAGAGGGGGATATTTACTGCCGGATTGGTTGTGATTATCGGCATTGCCGGATTGGTCGGCTGCGGAGCAATCAACGGAAGAAAGGTTGTAAAGACGGATTATAATATTGCGGTAAATAAATCCGCCGGAGAAAATAATACCTTAAAGATAGCAGTTGTTTCGGATATACATCTCGGTAATATCATCGGCTTGGAACGTATGAAAGAAATCGTAAGCATCATTAATAGTCAAGAGGTTGATATTGTCTGTATAGCGGGAGATATCTTTGACAATAATTTTGCTAATGTATCAGACACTGACAGGATTCGTAAGGAGTTCCTTTCCATTAAATCCAAGTACGGCGTATATGCCGTATTTGGAAATCATGACGCCGGCAGTACGGTTTCCGATATGATATCCTTTTTGGATAGCGCCAATGTCACATTACTGGAAGACGAATCGGTAACGGTGGACAATCGTTTTATCTTAATGGGGAGAAAAGACAGAATGCCCATCGGCGGAAGGGAAGAAGAACGGCTGAGCCTTGAGGAGATGTCGAAGAATTTGGACATGTCCAAACCGGTGATTGTTATGGATCACCAGCCGGATAGTATCGAAGAAACAAAAGCAATCGGTGCCGATTTGATGCTTAGCGGGCATACCCATGCCGGTCAGTTTTTCCCGGTAAATATGATCAACCGATTTTTGTACCGTAACGATTACGGGTATGAAAAAACAGACAACCTGCACACGATCGTATCCTCCGGTGCCGGAAGCTGGGGTCCCCCGATTCGGATTGGAAGTAAGTGTGAGGTTGTGACAGTGAATATTATATTTGATAAATAATGCAAACTTCCGCGGGCGCGTTCT
>DBDL01000124.1:0-1665 GCA_002293545.1 Lachnoclostridium sp. UBA933
CACTTCTTTATAATCGGGACGTTTTCCTCCGGGGCATTCTCTGTCCGTGCATGTTTCTCCGGGACATTCTCTGTCAATGCACCCTTCTTTTTTCCGACTTTCCACAATCATCTTTTCGCCGATAAAGCATAACAGGACAAAGGCAATCCAATGGTCAAAGCTCATAATTTTATCAATAAACCTAACGCCAAGCAGATACCCAATCAACGGCATAACTGCCTGANNCAGTCACCGACTTTTTGATTGTGACTTTCCGCATGGTAAGCCCCATACAAATAGATACGGCAAAAGCATCCATAGACAGACCGACTGCAATTAAGATTAACTCCAAAATATTCATTGTACTCTCTCCTTTGTTTATAATTTCCATTCATGATGCACTACTATCATTCCCTGTACCCAGGCAAAAGAAAAAGCTCAGGGTTCTTATAAGCAGATACCTGAACTTTCAAACTTTACCGGGCATGTTTTGCCTTTCGCAAAAGAAAAAAGACCATGTACGCTTACAAATATACATGAGTCTCGTTTTTTAAGACAAGCCAGATTGTTTCCAATCAGTATGTTGACTTGCCACGCAAATGTGCGCTAACTACTCCCTCACAAGCAATTCCTAATATAATATATAGGATAACATAGAAAAAGGTTCTTGTCAAATCTATGCTATCCTTTCGGATTGATCGTCTATACCGCCGATACCGGCTTGATAAACTCAACGGAAAATATCCACAACCACTCCGGACAGAAAAGCAAATATCATACAAAACAGAAGATAAAGAAGAAATCTCCGTAAACCAAGAACGATTTTTAATGCGCCCAGATTTGTAATCTTCGTTGCCGGTCCGGTTATCATAAATGCCGTTGCCGATGCCAAACTCATACCGGAATCAAGCCATTGCTGCAAGAGCGGTATCGTCCCGCCGCCGCAGGCATATAAAGGAACTCCTATAGTTGCCGCCATTAGGATACCAAACGCCTCATGGCTCCCAAACATGGCGGCTACTGCCGATTCCGGTACATATCTTTGAAAAGCGGCAGAAAGAGCAATGCCAATCAAAAAATAAGGTCCCGTTGTCTTGATGTTACGCCAAATATTTTTCAGCAGACGCAGGATTAGATTGGGATCGGTGTCACGGTTTGCAGGTTCTCCGAAGTTAGTAAACCGAAAAAAGCTTTTATTCTTTTTTATGTAAAAGAACCGTATGAGCAGCCCTGCGGCAATTCCGCAAAGAAAACAGGAAATAATCCGGGCGGCAAGCGCCGCGGAACCGAGTGCCGCACTGTAAATAATCAGCTGCGGATTCAGTAAAATGGAACTCATCATAAATGCCGCCAGCCAATCGTCCTGCATCCCTTTTTCTGAAAAGGATGCCGAAATAGGGATTGTCCCATACATGCAAAGCGGTGAAGCAATCCCGATCGCACTTGCCGGAATCACTCCCAGCACGCCAAGCTTTTTCTTCTGCAAAGCGGTGAAAAGATGATGTATTTTATTTTTCCCAAAGACAGACAGTACGGAACCCAATAGGATACCCAATACCCAATATCCGAAAATCTGATCAAATTGTATCGTAAAGTAGTACCATAGATACACAAACTCACGATGTAAAATTTCCTGCATACAATCACCTGAAAATCATGAATCAATACCGACTAATTCGTATTCAG
>DBDL01000124.1:1695-5511 GCA_002293545.1 Lachnoclostridium sp. UBA933
TTACGGATTCGCCGTCGGGTGCGGATTCTACCAAATCCACACATGCCTGATCAAGGGCAACGGGATCAAAAGACGCCAGAATCCCGATATCATGCATATCCGGTTCATTCGGATTTCCGTTGCAGTCACAGTCTACCGACAAACGGTTCATTACATTGATATACAAAAGTTTCCCGCCTAAGCTGTCAACCACCGATTTTCCCGCTTCTGCCATACTTTTTAAAAAGGTGTCACGATCTCCGGAAATCCCGTTTGATTTTGATGTTCCGCCGGAGTGAATCCACATTTTCCCTTCCGAAGATGCGATTCCGATTGAGATATTTTTGATGGCTCCGCCATAACCAGCCATGGTATGACCTTTAAAATGGGAAAGCACCACATAATAATCATAGTTCTGAAAATGGGAACCAACATAGTTTTCCGATAAAATTTCGCCGCCTTTGACCGGAAGTGTTTCGGAACCTTCCGAATCCAATAAGTCAAATTCGGCAATATCCGTAAACCCGTGATCTTTTGCCACCTGTAAATGCATGGCATTGCTTGCCCTCGAACCGCCGTAAGCGGTATTGCATTCGACAATCGTCCCGTTCACCGACTGCACAAGGTCTTTAATCAACTCCGGCCGAAGATAATTGCTGTTGGGAGGTTCCCCTGTGGAAAGCTTTACAGCCNNTTTAATGCATGGTATACCGCCGTTAGACCCTCCGGTGTGATATCTTTTGTCATATAGACCTTGGGGGGGACTTTATCCGAGGCTGTTTCCTGATTGGATTCATTATCGGGAGCGGCGGTCTGCTCCGAAGTATCTTTTTCCGATGTGTCTTCCGCTTTCTGTGTACAGCCGGAAAACGGGATGATTGCCATGACAAGTAACCATATAAGCATTTTTTTCTTCATAGACACCTCCATCTATAACATGTGTTATATATCGTTTGGTATATACTACCATATTACGGCTGGGTTGTCAATTCTGTTTTTGATAAGATTACCTTACATCCATAAGATTACCATACATCTGAATCATACTCCGATTGATACGGTTTTTTAATGACAGTCTTTTATCTCTTTTTGCATCATTACGCAAATATTCTTCTGCTGCCCGTACCTGTTTCCCATTACTTTACCGTGTTAATCCCGGCTTTTCCCGCCTGTGAATGCTGTAATTTCCGCTCGATATGATACACCTTGCCGTCTTTACGCAGTCTGGCGCCTGTCTGGCGGAATGTAAAGGGTATATTTTTTGCCTGACATTGTTCCCGGATAGCAAGAACCCACTCATAATCGCAGATTCGTGCGGAATACCCGGATTCCCCGCCTACGACTACTTCTTCTATTTTATCAGAAAGATGCGCTGTAAAATCTATCTTCTCAAGAATCGGTTCACAGGCAATAAACCGATGTCTAATAGGGAGTGAAAGAAAGATCGGTAAGCGGAAGTCCGCCCTGTCCTGATTCTCACATGTACAGCCAATCGTTACATTTTCATAACCGTTTCCCCAATCCTCCGGCAGGACTTTCGCCAAACGGTCGATTCGTTTTGTAATAAATAAAAAATGGCAGTCCGAGCGTTCTCTTATCATCCGCCAAGCTTCGGTACGCCATTCATCCGCTTTTTCAATCAGAAAATCAGAAGTAAAGCAGGTCCAAAACATTTCACCGGAAGCAATCTTATAATCCCCCGCCCTGTTTCTTATTACGGGAAGACGAAAACTTGATGTTTTTGTAACAATGGTACTGTCCTTGTTATATTTTGCATCCATCCGGTAAACATAACAATTGGTACAGCCGGCACTGATCTTTTGACACCCGTGCCAAGGATTCCAGTCCGCCATAAGTCACCTCGTATGTTAATGCAGTTTATTACAAAGACAAAGGAAACAGCGATACCGCGTGAACGTAAGCATTCATGCATTTACTGTATTCTCTTTCGTATCCAATCCAGGCTCTTGTTTAGATTTTCCAAATCCACCGTTCCGTCTTTTCTTAATGAGGTGGCTTCTACGGTGAAATCTCCCGCATATTTTTTATCCATGATAAAATCGAAAAAGGTATCAAAATCAACGTGTCCTTTTCCGATATGCAATACGTTTAACTTACCCCATTCCATATAACCGCCGCCGTAATCATTAATATGTAAATGACGGATATGATTTCCCGACCAAAACATCTCATGTTCACTTTTATATATTTCATCGAGCTGCCCATGAAATGCCGCCATCTTTGTATCAAAGGTAAATGAAATAGAGGGATACTTTGCCAACAGCATTTTCAGATGGGTCATCGGATCTTTTTGATTACAAACGACATTTTCAATCGTCAGTAATTGTCCGTATTGCCTGGCAATCCGGTTCAGTTCATAAAAACATCCGGTATTGAAATCAATGTGTTTGTCCGAACTGATTCCGCCCCATAGATGAAGCACCATAAGTTTGGCTCCGATTGTCTGTGCCAGCCGGCAGTTTGTTTCAAAACGGGAAAAAGCAATTTCTTTATCGCCCTCATCATTTTGACTGAGCTTTTCCCCGATTTTTTTATCCGCATGGAAAACGGGGAAATTCAGGTTCATTTTCAGTAAATCCTCTCCGATTTTATCAACCATATCATACCATACGGAACACATCATAATCTCAAAACCGTCACAATGTATTTCGGGAGCGTATTCACGAATCAATAAATGATTTCTTCCGTTGTGCTTTCCGATAAAAGCACCGCTGGAACAAAGAATTTTATTTGTCATTGTTTCTATCTATACGTCAGCCGCAGGAATAACCGGCTGTCATACAATCCTTTCTGTCGTTTTGTACCGCATGAAAATGAGTAAAAACATCATAACACAGAATCCTGTTTTTTTCAAATACAAAATCCGAACATTCGTTTGACACGACTTGGAAAATATGGTATAGTAGCCTTAATCAAAGGATTTACAGGAGGTTTCTATGGGAAACGGAAGAATTTCAAAAAAACAAGCTGAAATTTTAGAGTATATTAAAGAAGAAATATTGAATAAAGGATATCCGCCGGCAGTACGGGAAATCTGTCAGGCAGTCGGCTTAAAATCAACATCAAGCGTCCATTCGCATTTAGAAACATTAGAGAAAAACGGATACCTGCGCAGGGATCCTACCAAACCCCGTGCGATTGAAATTGTAGATGATCAGTTTAACCTTACCCGCAAAGAGATGCGCAATATTCCGATTCTGGGTTCGGTGGCTGCCGGACAGCCGCTCTATGCCGAGGAAAATATTGAAGGATATTTCCCTCTTTTGGCAGAGGAACTCCCTCCGGGAGAGCTTTACATATTAAAGGTACGCGGCGACAGTATGATAAATGCCGGAATCCTTGACGGCGACAACGTGATTATAAGGCAGAAGCCAACGGCAAACAACGGCGATATCATTGTTGCATTGGTCGAAGATTCCGCTACGGTTAAGACCTATTATAAGGAGAACGGACGTTACCGCTTACAGCCGGAAAATGATACGATGGAACCGATTTATGTCAATGAAGTTCTCATCTTAGGCGAGGTAATCGGAGTATTCCGTTTGTTTAAGTGAAAAGTGCAGGCAGTGAATCTAACACCTTTAAGTTAAAGAATTAGAAAAGGCAGCTTGGATTTTTGTTCTTTCAGCAAATCCAGAACTGACTAGGATATTGTCGATTGACTTTTTCTTTATTAATAGGAAATATGTCAAATATTCTGCCATTCACTGCATGGTTTATTTAATATAACCCCTGATTAAATCAGAATTTTCGCCACTATATTTATATTAAGAAACAAAAAATCATCTTACCTTAAATCCTTTTTTGATTACACAC
>DBDL01000013.1 GCA_002293545.1 Lachnoclostridium sp. UBA933
TATTCGACAAGCGGGACAACGCTAGGCTGTATTCGCTTGGCAAGCCCGCAAGACGCGGAAACAATCGCCCGGATAATACAACGGCTTTTCGAGCAAAATGAAACCGTTCAATTGGAGGTGATATGAATGCGAAATATTTTTTTATTCATCTGTTTTTATTCATTTGCGTTATTAGCGTTGGATTCGCTTCCTGCCGGTCCATCGGCTTCAGTGGAACTGGGGGAACAATCACTGACACAGTTGTCCTCGAACATCAACGAGAAGTTGCGCGGCTTGAAGAGCAAAATCGACAACTTGCGGAACGACTTGACCGCTACCACAGCGTCATTGGCGCAAGCGTCGGAAGACTTGAAAATATCGGAGAGCGAGCGGCGGAGGTGGGCGGAGACATCGACGACATTATCAGCCTCTTTGGACAGTATCAACGCGGAGTTGAACAGCTCATTGCGGACTATAACCGTTTACAAAACGAAGTTAGAGGAGCGGAATGGACAGCTTCTTGTAATCGGCATTATTGGGGCGGTGATAATTCTTTTCAAAATCGTGGCGTTTATTTTATACGCGAGGCGAGTTCCGATTCCGCGCTGGCTGGATATTTTGCTTTAGTTTTGCGTGGAAGAAAAGATGAAAAACTCATTTTTCTTTTGATTTTGGCGGTTGGTTTCGCTGGCTTTGTGTCGGCTATCGCCGCTCGTCCATCCGGAGCGCAGTCTCTGGACATGGTAATGACCGGATATGATGTCTATGAGGCCATCGTTACTCCGGACATGGTTTCCAGCGATATGCCGCTCTGTATCGAGTTATCGGCTGGATATTTGGCTTTGCCGGATTTTTATATGATTGATGTTCCCGCCGGAGAGCCACAGCGATACCCTCTGATTAAGCCCATTGTGGTTAAAGGACAGCGGGCTTTTATCCTCCTTAAACAGGGTGATTATTGGCTACTCATTTAGCGGTAAAAAATTGGCCTATGGCTTTATTGCCGGTATGTACCGAAGCACATACCGTTTTTTTGCGAAAAAAAGTAATAGGCAAGTTTCCAAAGACGAAGTTATTGTTGAATAGTAAAATCTAGTATTTGTACATTTGACTTCTGAGGGTATTCATACATATTGATTAGGGGAAACAATATTGTGCCAAAGCCCGCATTTGAAAGAATATTTGTCATTGTTGCCCGAAGATAAGGCATAAGGATTGCGGGGACATTTGTTTTGATCATGCTTTCCTCTGTGGCTTTATCCATTTCTTCCAAGACAGAAAATATCCCTGAAATACCAAATTCTCCAGTCATCATATTTTCTGCCCCAGAAGGTGCCTTAATTTCAATTTTTGTTCCTATATTGCATAAGTAACAAAGCTTTCCATTCACCAAATACTTTCCGGGATTTGCAACACGAAATGAGAGGTGGCATCGCTCTGGTGGAATGGATGATATATCTACGAGATATTCCATTTTATTGGTCATTCGGACATCAATTTTATCTATTTTGTATGATACAAATTGAAGCTGTGAATTCATGCTGCTTTTGGACATAATACCCTTTCCTCTTCAGAGTGCAAACAAGAATCATCAAAGACTTGAACGAATACCTCATATTTATCGATCTCAAAAAAATTACTAGAGCTAGCATCTGTAAAAAAACTAGCAGGATTAGTTGCAGATACTGGTTCCCAAAGTACAGGAGGAAACGATGGGAGTTGCTGCGCTTCCAGATAAAGCGCGCCGTACTGTTCTACGGTCATATCCTCTATCTCTGCGAGCATTTCTTCAAACAACTGATCATTCATTTCTGCTATCCTTCTTTTATACGTTTGGGAGTTCCGATACACTGTGATTTTGTTACACACAGTTGAATTTGCGGATACCCCACCACGAAATTAGTAAATCTATCCAGCCGTGCCCCATCAACAAGGCTCCGAATCATATCAACTTTTCTGGTGAAAAGGAGAAATGCAACATTGACATCAAAGTCGATTTCTCGTTTTCCTGCTTCAAGGTGTTTCTTTAATAAAGCCTGTTTGACTTTATCAAATTTTATCCTGTCTGTTTTTGAGCCAAACAAATCCAATACATTACTTGGGCAAATATTTGTTTCCAAGATAACCCATTGAGAATACCTCTTGAAATTTTTTACCCACCACTCAGCGGCCTCAACACCATCAATAGATGGCTGGCTTTCAAAAAAATATATTCCAGGTCCTAGCCAACAATCTGGTGATGAATCCTGAAACCCATATTCTTCAATTTGCTTTGCGCCAAAAGCATCTGTTCCATGGTAACCGATATAGCTAGCCATAACTTCTATGAATATAATGCTTTTTCTATTCTCAGACAAGGTACCTTTCATGTTTCAAGTGGTATTTTACAGTATAATATCATTCCATAGTAGTACATCAGATACTTTTTTTGTTTATTTACACTTTTTTCAGACAAAACGTTCATAAATTACCCTCTGGCCACTGGTTTGTAATACAATATGTATACATCTGTTGTTTTTTTACTTGAAGCCTTTTTAATTTCCCCAAAAGCCATCAATGGCGCGGCTGTTATCCCGTAGTTCCATAAATTGTTCTTCCAGATCCGCCATGTTTATAATCGTGTAATAGTCGGTCATACTTTTCATGTCATGCCCTATCATTGCCCGCAGTTTTTCTTCCGGTATTTGGTTTCGCATTTTCGTATTATACGTGTGCCGTAGGCTGTGCGGCTTCAATATCCGGTTTTCCGTATCTATACCGGCATTATGTAGCCCAATGCCAAGCCGGTAAATCAAATACCGGCATTTGATGAGATCGCCCCGAAACGGAAATAGTAAATCAGGGTTATCGGTCAGTCGAATGTAAAGCCAGCGTTTCAGGTACTTAACCGTTTTTTCGGGAATGGCTTCTATACGTAACTTACGTTTTTTTTCACTCCCTTTTTTGAGGCGCATAACCGTCTTATTCTGCCGATTAAGCATCCGATCTAAAATCAAGTCATATCGGATTTCATTCTTTGTTTCTCCCAATGGGTTTACGGCTTCCCTGCCGTCCGGGTACCAGACGTAGAGACGGTACTGAGTAACCCCATCGCTGACAAGCCTTAAAACGCGGTTTTTCCCGTTTTTTGTTACATTGTGAGCGAAAAATCGTTGGCGTATACCTTTTTGGGTCTACCACCTTTCTTGCCTTTTTTCCGTGAAGCGGCGCAGGTCAATGAACATTCCCCTTTGATTTTGACGGTTAGTTTCGCTGGCTTCGTGTCGGCTGTCGCCGCCCATCCGCCTGAGGCTTTGAAGGCGCAACTGCATCTTCAATAGTTTTTATCCTATTTCCCCGCCCGGTACTTTTTAAGAAAGATGTCAATTGCTCTTTGTTCACTCCGGTCGTAGGTTTCCACTATAAAAGGCTCATTACCGGAGGCGCGAATTCGGAAAGTTTCGGTAAGGTCTTTCGTAACATTTTCCTTGACCTTTTCCGGTACGGTATCGGGTATATTCAGGATGTTTTGCCCGTCAATGAAGACGCTGCCGCCGTCAATCTTGATTTTTATTTTCGGTTCAGGGGAGGGTAGGGCGGCTTGCTCTGATTTTTTCGCCCAATCCACAAAATCCCGGAAAGTGGCGGTTGATACTTTTTTGTACGCTTGTTCAGGTTCTCCGTGGTTTACTATGGCTTCTTCCAAGTACCGGAGTTTGTGGGCATTTCTGCCCAGTTTGAACCCATGTTTTGAAAGCCCCTTGAAATGGTCGATATAAGCCGCCATGATATTTTTCGCGTCACTTAGTGTCTGTGGCGCGATTTCCAGTTTTTCAAAAAGTCTCCCGGAGTATTCGAGGTAGGAGCGATACCCTGCTTCGATGTAAATCCCTTCCCGTTCAATGATAAGGCAGGAAAGGCCGATTAAAAGAATATCCGCCCTCATATTATTGGCGACAACCACAAGAGAAGTTTCAATTTGCTCAATGCTTCCAGCGCGGAGTGCTGAAAACACGCTATCGGCTATGGTGTCTGGCTGGTCATATTCCTTGACATAGCGCAGATATTTCCGGTCAAATTTGGTAAGCTGCCCGGTAGAGTTTTCAAAATCGTTTTTTATTACGGTGGTTTTCATATTCTAATAAACCTTCTATGACGATTATATTCAAAGTGACAACAAATGTTAAGATATGGGATAAACAAATCAATTATTGCGAACTATTTGT
>DBDL01000003.1 GCA_002293545.1 Lachnoclostridium sp. UBA933
GTTTTGTCAAACTAGGATACAATTCCATAGCTTTACACTTTAATTGCAAGCTAAACGAGAGATTTCCTTCCAGATTTGGATTATGTAAATATGAAATCTCTCCGGAGCGGCTTCTGCTTAGCCCGTTAAAAAACATAACTCTGGCGGTTTTTTTTCCGTCGATCATAACGGTACCGTCTTTGTTTGTTCCGACTCCGTCCCGGTGCAGGTCGATAACAATTTGAATGTCTTTATTGTTATTTAAAATATTTTTAATACCGTGCAATGCCGCATTGTAGCCTGCACTCCGGTCAATCGACCCGCGTATCAGGTCATATTTTGATTTATCATGATATACACCGTAACCGTATCTTTCACTGAGCTGTTTTGCCAAGGTATCCCCGACGTCGGTAACTGAGGTTGCCGTACTGTCCGAGTTCCCTTTCAAAAAGCTTTCCGATGCCCCGTGCGTATGATAGATCAATATTTGCTTTGTGTTCTTTTTCTTTTCCAATCGGTTATTTTTTTCCAGCAGTCTTTTTACGGGAAACATCTTCGCCATAACCGAGGTAGTGGAATCCACAATATAGAAATTCTTCAGCAAATACCCGCTGTCATTGCTTCTTTTTAATTGCTCAACCAAACTTCCCTGACTGTTCGCCGAACCGGCAACCGGCTGCAGAATTTCCTCTTTTCCATAGATATCCCCCAAGGTTCCGCTGCTCGGTTCAACATATTCTTCTTTGTTTTCTTCGTCTTTACGGATTAGATTTTCCTCTAAAACCAGTGCGACCTTTTCTTCGTCTTCCAGAACCCAGTCTTCATCAAAATAAGCTTTTCCCGAAAGAACGGCCTGCAAAAAAGAAACCTCACCTTGTCCATCTTCATTATAAAATTCACTGTACCGATATAGATTCAAATTATCTGCATATATCTTTTCCGCAATAAAATCCATTCCCGGTATTCTGCTGAAGCCGCCTGTGATAAAGCTGCTTGCAAGACCGATAAATGCAGTAACCACCAAAAATTTCATGATTATCTTTTTCAGTTTCATCTCACTCCCGTCTGTTGTTTCGGTAAGAATTACTCCCCTATTGAGATGTATATGACATACTGTTTTTTATTATCCCACTGAAAAAAATTATTTTTTATGCATCAGTTTGTTCAGCACTTTTGACAAATCCCGGCTGATGACATGAAGCGATTCATCTATATTTTTAGGTGTTACAAATACATTTTCCATCTCCTGAACCATAACTTCATTTAAGAAGCTCCCGATTTCACTTTCATTATATCCCTGCTTCGACAGCACGGATTCCAAATGATCCGACACAATGGTATTGGCATCTACTACCGTCGGCACACCGATCGCAACAACCGGAACCCCCAGAGNNCCGGAGCCGGGACTGATGCCGGTATTTGTTATTTGCACGGTCGTACATAACCGCGAAAGACTTCTTGCCGCCAGTGCATCTATTACAATAACAAGTTCGGGTGTTGTCTGATCCACCAATCCCTTTATGATTTCAATGGCTTCCATTCCCGTCTGACCCATTACGCCCGGAGCGATTGCACTGACAAGCCCAAGCTCATTTTCTTTCATAAATACGGAACCAAACTCCCTATCAATATGCCTTGTCACAAAAAGACTTTCCGTGACTTTCGTTCCAAGGGAGTCGGAAGTCACTTCCCGGTTTCCCAGTCCTGCAACCAAAACGGACTTGTCCGTCAACCCGCCGCATATGGAATCTACGTTCTCAGCTATCTTGTCAATGATCGGTTCATGATTTTCTTCTTCCACTGTTAATAAGGGGGATTCCACTGTCACATAGACACCCTTGGGTTTTCCCATCGCCGTGCTTCCCTTTTGATCTTTAATATTTACGGTTGTAACATCCAATTCTCCCTTTTCAAAATGTTCTTTTGTTAGAATTACGCCTTTTACTTCCACATGATCCCTTGGAAAGCTTTCTCTGACTTCCATCGCTAAGTCCGTACGTTTTTGCATTTTTTCTCCTTCTTGCGTCTGCCGGTTTTTTAATCCCTGTGTTCCGGGTGATATAATATTCATTTTTTCCGAAAGAAATGCAAATTATGTATTGACAAATCATTTCAACTATACTATTATATAACAGCGTGTTTGTATAGTTTCCGTGTCTGCTGTTTCAAACACGGCACCGATAAATAAATATTTTTGGATGGAGGTAACGGAATTGGCAAATATTAAATCTGCTAAGAAGAGAATTCTTACAAGTGCTAAGAGAACGGAAAGAAATAAAGCGATCCGCTCAAAAGTAAAGACGGCAATCAAAAAAGTTTATGCTGCAATTGAAGCAGGCGACAAAGCCGCTGCAGCGACAGCACTGACCGGAGCGATTTCTGAACTGAATAAAGCCGCATCAAAAGGCGTTTATCACAGAAACACTTCTGCCAGAAAGATATCTCGTATGACAATTGCTGTAAATAAATTGGGCTAATTATTTGATAAACATAAATTCAAAGGACTCTTGGCTGCAGAGTTCTTTTTTAACCTATCCAATAACTTTGAAAAGCACATATATCACTTATGGAGGAGCATTCATGAAACGACAAGACTATTTAAGCTGGGAACAATACTTTATGGGAATTGCATTGCTCTCCGCCAAACGAAGCAAAGACCCAAGCACCTGCGTCGGCACTTGCATTGTAAGTCAGGACAATAAAATCCTTTCCGTCGGATATAACGGTATGCCCCGCGGCTGCTCCGACGATGAGTTCCCGTGGGAACGCTCCGGCAGCGAACCGGACACAAAATACCTCTATGTTTGTCATGCGGAGCTGAACGCCCTTTTAAACTACACCGGAACCAATCTGAAAGGATCAACAGTTTATACAACACTGTTCCCATGCAATGAATGTACAAAGGCTTTGATCCAATCCGGTATCCGCGAAGTGATCTACCTGGAAGATAAATACGCCGATACAAACCCGGTCATTGCCTCCAAAAAAATGATGGACTCCACAGGCATTATCTACCGCCAGTATCATTCGGGAAATACCGATGTCACCTTATCGCTGTAACATACCATCGCTCTTATCTTTCTTCAGAGAGAACATGTCCGTCTGCCCGGTATGTATGCAATTCCTTGGTATACATGAAATTCCCCGGTATGTATGCAATTCCCCGGTATGTATGCATTTCACAATGAAACTTGTTTCACATGATTTTAACATNNATTAATACAACAGCCGGGAAACTGTATATATACTGAATAACAGGTCTATAAGCCTTTTCCCGTATCATCCTTAATAAGCTGAATCTCCGACAACACATCTACATACGGCGTCAATTCATCCGGCATATTCAATCCTGTCAGAACCAGACGCTGGTAATCGTCACGCAGTGATATCAATTCCTGAATCTCATTCAGTGTAATAATCCCAAAGTCAATCAGATCCAGAACCTCATCCAAAACCAAAACGTCACATTCCCCGGTTTCAATCACTTTTTTTGCAAAGTTAAGACCGTTTAACAGGTTTTGCTTTTCTTCCTCCTGCTGTTTTGGTGACAAAGCGGAATATTTCTCTTTTGACTTGTCAAACCGGAAAAATTTAATATCCGGTTCCAGCTTGCCCAAAAAGCTGAATTCTTCTGCGTCAGTTCCCTTTAGAAATTGAATAATAATCGTACGTTTCCCCAGACTCGCCGCGCGGACGCATTGCCCGATTGCAGCCGAAGTCTTTCCTTTTCCTTGACCGAAAAAGACTTGCACTACTTTACTTTCCATTCATCTTTTTCCTTTCGTATAATTTATTTCCGAATTCATGCTGCCGAAAAACTTCTCAAACATTTGCCGCTCTAACAGCTTTCCGGTATAACATCAATAATTTCACCAACCGTATCATTGATATCCTCTATGATATCTTCAACGATTTCCTCTACTTTTTCTACTTCGTTGACCGGTTCTTCCGCATATTCGCGGACACATTCGAGCTTGCTTACTGATATTTCATAAGCAACCCGCTTTTCAAATTCTTCCTCTCCGATTCTTTTTTGATATTCGCGGCTTTGGATTCTCCCCCAAATCTGTACATGGCTTCCCACATCAAATCCTTCAGCAAAACGGGCGTTTCTTCCCCAGCATATACATGGTATGTAGTCCGATTTTCCATATGGTCTGTTTACAGCCAGTAAGATATCAGCAATTTCCCTGCCAAGCGGAGTTCTGCGGTATATCGAAGGTTTGCAGATATATCCGTCCAAGAAAATGTAATTTGGTTTATCGCACTCATTTTCTTCTTCAAATACATTGACATCTCGTACAAAAACCGACAATACTAAGCGATTCTTTGATTCTTCATGACGGTTGTACGAACGGAATTGTCCGTTTGCTTCCATGAACTGTCCCCTATAATCTTTTTTTACGTCAATCAGACGTTCGGAAATCATAAGTGGAATCGTGTCAAATACCTGGCTCAGTCTTTTTACGGACAGCTCTACCATGTAAAAGCCTTCCCCGAATACTTCATGGCTGAATGTGAAGTCGCTGACGACCTCCCCGTACACATTCACTTGATTGTTTCCTAAGTTTTTTTCTGTCATACTTTCCTCCATTCCATCGTTTTACGATTATGTTTATTATCCCGATGATCCATTCAAACAAAATGTTTACCTTTCCCCTAGGTTGGACCCCGGCGTTTTCATCTTCTTTGTAAGTATATGCGTATACTTAAAAGTTTAGAACTTCATTTCAAAATAATTTCCATTTGAACTATTTTTTCCCTTGTGATATAATATTTCGAATGTACAATCTATGAAAATCAATAACTTAAACATTATTTACCATTCAGG
>DBDL01000050.1 GCA_002293545.1 Lachnoclostridium sp. UBA933
CGGGAACAATATATTGCATTTTCTTGTTTTCTTTGTAAAGTTTGAATAATAAGTGACTTCTTCTATCTCCCCGTACGGAACTCCCGACATAGAAAATCTATAATCAAACGGTGCCTGCCAATCGGTTATGGTTCCATTCGGCGGCGGCAGTGTTGCCTCAGGTGTTGCTGTTGCAGCCAGATTGTCTGATACCCGCGGTTTCGGTGACGGACTCTTGTCCGGCAATGATTGTTTTGCTTTCACGTTAATCTTCACCGTTCCAATCTTTTTATTTATTTTCTTACTTTTTTTTCTGTATACTTCCCTTACGGTAATAATGGCTTTCCCTTTTTTCTTTGCCGTTACCAGCCCTGATTTTGATACCGATGCTATTTTAGGTTTATTGCTTTTGAATTTGTAAGTACGTTTTTTCTTCTTGTTTTTTATCCCGATCTTACCCTTTTCTCCGGCTTTCAGTGTAATGGTTTTTCTTTTTACACCGGCATTCTTTGCGGCTATGGAAAACATCGGCAGAAACACGAGTACACTCATAGCCAAAACAGTAACCATTGCACAATATCTCTTAAATAATTTGTTCATACGAACCTCCTTCTGCTACATGACAATCGTATCAAGTATTATGACAAAACATATGTGTTCATTGTATCATACTTTTGATAAATTGTCACTTTATGTTTTCTTGGTTTCCTCAGGAATCCGGAATTCACTATATTCAGCCAGTCCGCCAACTGTTCTTTTTCCGGCACCATTTTATCCCCCCTGTTTTATTTATAAATCAAAAAACCCGTCAAAGTCAAACCCTTCCAATATCATATCAATTGCCTCCCGTACAGATGCATCCCCGGAATTTTTCGTCAATATAATATCAATAAAGGGGCGTAAACTTTTGGCGCAGTCAGCCGGGGCAAAGGAAATCCCCGCTTCCTTAACGGCACTTAAATCATTCATATCATCCCCGATGTAGGCGATGTTTTCTTTTTGCAGATGATATTTTCCGATGATTTCGCGCATCTTTTCACCTTTATTTTTTATATTCTGATAGATCTCGGTGATGCCGATTTCTTTCATGCGGTTTTTTACGATATCGGAAGTCCGTCCCGTGATGATGACCGGAACGATTCCTTGATTCATCAGGAGTTTGATTCCTAAACCGTCCTTAACATGGAATGCTTTGAAGCATTCGCCGTTGTTCCCCATATAGATTCTGCCGTCGGTCAGTGTACCGTCGACGTCCATAACAAACATTTTAATATCTTTTAGATTTTTCATTGCTTCCTTCTCTTTTCATTCTATGGTGTCCCGTTTATGCTTCGGAAAATATACCGGCAAAACGGGAGGGTGTGATAAACGTTACCGGACAATCCAGTAAACGGTTATTCCGGTAATGCTCCAGCATACTTGCCACACTTCGGTTGGATTCGTCCACCGAGTTGAAATCACGCTGTTTTTCAAGTTCCTTCTGCGCATAGTTATGACCTCCGCTGTTCGTCATATAACCGTCAAAACCAGCAATGGCAATCGACGCCACATCTAACCGGTCGAGCAGACGCAGCAATAAAATACCCGAATTATCAAGCTGTTTCCAGCCTGACTTAACCAGCTTGGTAAAATCTATGACGGTTTCATTCGGCGACGCTTCTTTGGTAATATTTGAAGTGACAATTCTTTGGTAATTATCAAACCGGCTTGAATTTTTCCAATAATTATACCGCTTCTTGTTGCTGAAATATGCATAATGAATCGGATAATCGGAGGACAGAAGATTGACGCTTATAACAATGGGGTTCTTTTCCTCGCAATAACGGTCAATTTTTTCTTTATGTGTTACGATCGAACTGCCCGGCAGTAAAATAAGAATATCCTTGTCCGACATTTTCTCCCGCAGTTCGGCGACTTCTTTTTCATCATCCGTAAAGGACCCTAAGTAATTGACATATTCTTTCTCTAACAGGTCATAATCGTACCGTTTCCTTGAAACCGCACCGATCCGGTTCAGTAAAAAATTGATATCCCGGCTGGAAATTCCGGCTTTGGAGGACAGATAGGAAATGTTATTGACATGCGCGCTGTAAGAACCGGCAAGGAAATACGGAATGGAATATCCCCATTCGGAGGTGTAACGGATTCCGTCAATATAGTTGTCAATTAAATCCAAGACCACATCAATGTCATATCCGGCATTCAGTTTACGGTTCAAATACTGGATGACCAGTTCCGTATTGGTATTTCCCGCCCCGCGTCCCATTCCGCCCATCGTGGCGTCAATCGTTATATTTCGCAGTCCCTGTGTCATGTTGACAAAATCCTGGGAAAGCGAAAATGACATTTGCAGATTGTTATGTGAATGGAATCCGATGGAGGGGGTCGAAACCAGATTGTGATGAATCAGGTAAAATACCCTCTGTAAGTCCTCTTTATACATAGAGCCGAACGTATCGACGATTGAAAATGCATAGGGTTCCATCGGATTAATCATTTCGATCAGTTCCAAAAGCTCCGCATCCGTATAACCCAGAATATCAACCGGCTGAACATACAATTTGTAACCTTTTTTTACGACTTCACGGCAAAATTCTATCACATCATATCTTTCTTTCTTAAAGAAACAGGCGCGTACTCCGTCGATCGAGGTTCCGTCATAATCATCCAGATTGGCAATGGAATAGCGGCTGTAATCGGCAAGACAAACATAGGAAGCCTGTTTTCTGTCTTTGGGAAGGTAATTTCTTACCTGCGCCGCATTATTGAATACGGTGTATCCCTCTTTATGCGGTTCATCCTTTAAAAACCCGCATTCAATCACATCAATACCGCTGTCTGTCAGACCCCGGATGATTCCTTTGATTGCCGTATCCCCGAATTTGGCATCTACCAAATATCCTCCGTCACGCAATGTGCAGTCCAATAATTGTACTTGTTTCATAATTTCCCTTTCTTTTTCTGTGCGCTTATAATAAGTAATACCGTAAATGATTCAAATGAAATGAGCCTCCGTCATTTTTATGTCGTTTCGTATAGAATGATTGATTACTTCCTCTACCAGAGCGATATGTTCCGGTAAATCCACACCGATGGATGTGTATTCGGTTTCTTTCATTCTCATTTTATAACCCCGTTCCATGGCACGAAGCGGCTCGATTCCCTCGCCTAATTCCAGTTCGGTCTGCGGCATTCCGGAAAACTCCCGCAGGAAGTCCCTTTTGTATGCATAGATGCCGACATGGCGAAATACGCGTGCCAAATTGCCGTCTTTCAGATTGGAGGGAATGACCGATCTCGAAAAATACATCGCATCTCCTTTTTGGTCGGTCACTACCTTTACCGTACTGGCGGCTTTTATTTCATCAGCATCCGTAATTTCTTTTTTCAGGCTTCCGAAATATACGTCCGGGTCTTCGGTAAAAATTGAAATAACCTGCCGGATCATTTCCGGATGAATCACCGGCTCGTCCCCCTGAATATTTACAAACAAATCGCCTTCGACCTTTTCCGCAGCCTCCGCTACCCGGTCGGAACCGGTTTCATGACGGTCCGACGTCATAATAACATTCATATTGCAGTCCCGGCAAACCTTTTCGATGCGTTTGTCATCGGTTGCAACATAGATGCCGTCAAATTCCGGTACTTTTTTTGCCTGCTCATAAACCCACCAAATCATAGGCTTTCCATGGATATGTACTAATGGTTTTCCGGGAAAACGGCTGGATTTATAACGTGCCGGTATGATTCCGATAATTTTCATAGATAACTCCGTTCCGCCATTTCGGCAAGATCACTAATGGTTACAGTATAACATACCTTTTTATGAAACACAACCAACATAAAACCCGCTCTTGCCTGCATCAAATCAGAGCGGGTTTTGTCACGTTTGTGCATTGCCTCACAAGGCGAGGACTTTCCTAATGAAGCAAAATATTCATGGGACGAATACCGCGGTATTGTTTGATACCGAATACGTGTATGTGGTGCCGCCGCTAACGATTCTGACCGTATGCGGGACATCTTTTGTCATAAATAACTGCAATGCGATCGTGTTTGATGCTTTGCCGTTGGCATCTGAGTGGAATCCCTGAATATGCTGGTCTGCATCATCTACATAAACGGCATCAACCGTTTGCAGGTTCAAGGATTTTATATCAATCTTGATACCTGTATACGTATCTTTAGTCGGTTCCTCAAAGGCTCCTTTCCCTTTATTATTTGCATAATGAATGCTTCCTCCGTATACTTCCAGTCTGGAATAATTCTTTACACTCGCATCACTGGCACCTTTCCCCCATCCGATATCTGCCGAAGAACCGCCAAGCGACATGATACCGCCATTGACGGTTATATATAACCCTTCATATTCGCCCGCCGTCCTCCAATCGCTTCCTCCTCCGCCGATTCCGGCAGCATTTCCCTGCGATTTTGCAAAAATATTTCCGCCGTTGATGACTATGGTTCCGCCTTTCCCGACACGCGAATCTCCGATACCGGCTCCGTTTCTTCCTCCGTTTGCTATAATCGTTCCGCTGTCAACAATAATGGTTCCTAATGTACTGGTATAGGAGTCACTGTCATTTCCACTGGCTCCGATTCCCGCGGAACCGGTTCCTCCGGTTACCTTTAGTTCCCCTGTTCCGGACACCGTAAGCGTCGTACCTTTGATTACTTCAATGCCTGCAAAATACTGTTTTGAAAGAAGTGAATTCTGCCCGGTAACCGTCAAATTTACTTCCGCACCGCCGATAAGCTGAATCGGGTTTGCACCGGACGGCTCATTGATAACCAAATCCCGTATTTCAATGTTATGGCTTCCGCCGTTGACCTTTATTGCATTCGCTGACGATATGCCGCCTCCGTTAATGATATAATCCCCTGTATACGGAATTTGCGGTCCGTTATTTATTTTGTACCCTATCGCATTGATTTCAATCGAACCGTCCGCAATAGACAATACGCCTGTCCCCGGCGGCGGAGGCGTTTCATTGGCAGGCGGCGTTTCTCCCGGCTGTACGGTCACCGACGGCGGCGTTACCAATGGAGTCGTTACCGGAGGCGGTGTTGCGGGCGGTGCTTCCGGAGCGGTTTCCATAACTGCATAGTATGCGGCTTTCGGCAAGTAATCTCCGTCAAACAATAACGGATAACTGGTTTCACCCTTTTGCTCTGTCAGCCATGTATCAAAATCCGTCAATCCCCAGAATGTAACATTGGTAAGGTTCAGGCTGTTTGTGTTCATCAAACCAAGCACCTGTTCAAAAAGCATTTTATATCTTGCGGCTAATACTTTATTGCCTTCTGCACTGTTGTCTTTGTTATGGATATCCAATTCCGTGATCTGAACTTCATAACCGTTTGAAGTAAAATGGTTCAATGAATTTTTAATATTATCACTGTCGCTTCCGCCTAAGTTTGTCAGATGGGACTGCATTCCGATCCCGTCAACATAGCCGCCTGTCTTGGAATCGGCAAGCGCAGCAACAATGGCACGTCTAGCGCCGGAGGAATAACCATTATAGTCATTATAAAACATCTTTGCCGACGATCCGCATGCAATTGCCGCTTCTTTCGCCGCCTTAAACGCTTCGGTAATATAAGTGGTTTCACCGACTAAATCACTGACCTCCGTACCTGCGTTAAAAATAGCTCCGTATAAACTTTTATCCGCTATGGTACGCAGTCTTCCCCCCTCTACCACTTCATTCACAACATCGTAAGCATAGATTGCTCCCGGATAATTGGTTTCAAGATAGGTGACAACCTTGGTAATGTAGCTGCGTATACGGGCAAGCATTGTTTCTTTATTAACGAGATTTGTAATATTGGTTAATGCTGTTCCGCTCCCGTCATATTCAACCTTATAATCTTCACAGAAGAACCAATTCGGTGTTTGTGAATGCCATAACAGTGTATGATATCTTACTTTCAGATCGTTTTGCTCCGCAAGCGTCATACATTGATCCAGCATGGTTTCATTGATCACCGGCATACCGTCTTCTGCCTCTATTGACGGTGTTTCCAACAAAATCGTATCCGGCTTCATTTCATTTCCAAAGGTAATCGTACGGTAATGATGCTTTATGAAATCAGCAATATCCGGATTTTTCAAATGGGGGATACTGACTGCCACCCCCATATCAAACTTGCTTCCGAACGCTTCCTGTAAGCTCCCGACAGCAAGGACCGCCTCTTTGTCCATAAATTTTCTTTGGACCGTAATATTGTCAATGATAAAATCATTTGTATAATTCTCCATTTCAAAATACATGGAAAGGGCGCTGGCATCTCCGGGAGCCGTTACGGTTGCGCTGATTTTCACCCAGTTATTCTGCGGAACTTTCACCTTTGCAACAGTCGGATATGTTTGTACTCCATTCGTATCGATATAATCAAACATACACTTGATTGACTTGTCACCCGAAACCGTATGCTTGACATAGGCTTCGACTGTATATGCCTGATAAGGCTCCATTCGGTCCAGCATATCTACACTGGCACCGTGCCATGCTTTCGCCCTTCCGGAAATCAGCAGTGACTTGGAATCCTCGTATCCGCCGTTTTGTACCGTTAATATTTCCGCGGTATCGCGTCCGGTAAACGGATGTTCCCCGTCCTCAAAATCTTCCTGGAGCGCAACCGGATTTTTTGTAATAACCGGCTCAGAGGTTTCCCCTGCCGGAGGAGTTGTCACTGCAGCCGGCGGGGTTGTCACCGTCACCGGAGGAGTTGTTGCCTTTGCGGGCGGAGTCGTAGCTGCTGCCGGAGGGGTTGTCACCGCAGCCGGCGGTTCCGTAACGGCTGCCTCGTCCAGATACGCTATGATAACCTTTGTGATAATCACACCCTTTGTTATCGTAACTCCTCTTGCTCCCTTTATGTGAATTCTTGTACAGGATTCTTTTGCTGTCGATATCCATGTATGGGGAAGTGAAGTACCAAACGTTGCTTCTTCCTCTTGAATCATGCTGTCTTCCTTTTTGGCTAAATACATACGAAGTCCGGGACCGCCGGGTATGGTTCCTTCCACGGTAACGGCAAGTCTTTTGCCTGCCGCCAGTGTATGCGGAAGGTCAAATGCCAATCCCTGCTGCTGTCCCGTCACTTCCACCTTTCCCGCAGATACCGCAAATCCGGATTCATTACCGTATACACTCTGAACCTGGCTCAAATCCAATATGTACGCATTATCCGGAAGCTCTGTCGGCTCCGGCGTCAGTACCGGCGTCGGTGACGCTGCCGGTGTGGGTGACAATGCCGGTGTCGGTGAATTTATCGTTCCTCCTTCATTTATGACAATGCCGTCCGAACGGATATAAATGACCGCATTATTATTGTCGGTTACTTTTGCATATACAATATTATGGGAACCCTTTTGCAATATCGGTCTGTCATTGTCATCATATGCTGTATAAGGCAGTGTCTTTGCTTGGTCTAAGTCTACATCCCTGTCCGTGATATAGTAACCGATATCAGCAATGTCAGCCGAAGATTCTGCTGTAATCCGAACCTCCTGCTCGTCATTGTGAATAATGCCAAATGAAATCACTTCTAAGAATGATTCCCAAAAATCACTCAAAATCGTTATTTTGGCTGTCAGGGCTGTCACCGGATCATCCGTCGGTAACGGCGTATCACTAATGCCTGCTGTCGAAGTCGGCGGCAGGGTGTTATGAATACGCGCTGTCGGCGACGGCGTTTGTCCGCCGTCCGGAGTCCGGGTCGGCGGCGGGGTACCCTCACTGCTTACTGTTGGTTTTGGTTTCGGGGCTTTGGTAGGCTTTGGTTTCACCCGGCTGACCACCCGTACTTTACATGTCAAAACTTTTTTCGTCCGATTCTTCCGATACGTACACCGGATTTTCGTTGTACCTTTCCGTATTGCCTTTACAACACCCTTTTTGGAAACCTTTGCAATTCTTTTGTTTTTTGATTTCCATTTTATCTTTGCTCTTTTTGCCGCTTTTTTTACTTTTAATTTTCTCTTCTGCCCTTGGGTCAATACAATGGATTTTGCGCTTAGTTTCGGCTTTGCCGCCGCTTCTGAAAATACTGCCGTGACCGGCGTCAGCATTTGCAGTATCATCGCAAGTATTATAAATCCTGCAAATCTTTTTAACCGATTTCTCATTTTGTACACCACCATTCTGGTTTTATATTGGTATCTTTCCGTATTGCGTATTTCTTTTCTTACTAATTCCAATGAAACTCGCAAGGATCCTGTCGCTCCGCTGCGAGTTTCTTTGTATTGTGTTTATGTTTGTAAATGAAACTGCCGTTTAAGGATTGATGTTATCCAAGTCATCCACCGGTACTCCGACTTCTCCCGGACTTGCTGTAATGACATCTTCATTTTCAAACTGTATCACATTTATAACAGGTGTATCATATTTGGTTTTCATAATAGTTTACCGCTCCTTTCAAAAGATAAATATTTACGGTTTATTTCAATTCATTTATCTACACATTGCCCTCAACTTTATCTACAATACCATTCAGGAAAGTTTTTTCCGTTTCATTATATTTTGCATCTATATCCGGGTCTGCAAGAGCTTTTTGTGCCACATCATACATACTGGAGGATTTTACCGCACCATATATGATTTTCCTGGAGGCATCCTGGTATTTTAATACGATATACGGTTTCACGGCATATTCTGTTGCATAATTTTCTTCTTTTATCCCCGAACTTTCTGTTCCGATCAGCACGGAAACATATTCTGTTTTGCCATCTGCCTGATTATAGATAATATCAACCGGATCCGCACCTTTTTTGTATGCAATACCCCTGACGCCGTTTGTGAAAGATAAATCATCCGGATTCAATGTAAAATCAATATATCCGCTGGTTGTATAATTACGGTCACCGGTAATGACATCTTATTTTGTCAGCGCTTCTTTTTTCTGTACAAGAACTCCGTACTCTTCTATCTCATACCCGTCATTGTTTGCATCCAATGCTCTGAGATCATCTGAAATTTTGTAACCAAAACGGATTCCCGCCGGATTGGTTGTACGGATTGATGTTCCCATGAATTCAAAGGTGCCGTCTAATGTTTCTTCTAATGTTGCCGTCATATCGGCTTCTAAAACATTTGCGGAATATTGATAGGTTGTCCCGTTCTGTACAACATCAATGGTATACTCATTATTCTTTTGCAGATATAAAAACAGTCCTCCGTCGCCGTGAAGATTTTCAATATGGTTGTCTGCCCCGTTGACATATACCGAATCAACATCAGAACCGGTTAATCCGGGAATGGTAACTTTCATAAAACCCTGCGAGGTTTTATAAGCGGATCTGATAAGGTTTCCTGATGCCGCCGTAAGATTTCCGCCGTTAATCTTTATATCATCCGTACCGCTCGTAGAATTGCCGCCGATTCCATATGTACCGCCGTTACCGGATGTTGCGCTGATGGTTCCCCCGTTTATAATAACGGGAGTAAGGTTTGCTGCCGCCACACTATTACCGGTTCCAATTCCCGGACTTTGACCGTTGCTTACTGCCGTAATGAAACCAACGTTAATGATGACGATACCGCCGCCTCCGGACGCACTATATCCGCTCCCGATACCGACACCGCCTTGTACATCCAATATTCCGCTGTCAATCGTTATGCTCCCGCACTTTTGACTGGCATTTCCGCCGATTGCAGCCGGCCTTCCGTTGCTTCCGGTTGTTTTGGCAGTCAATGTGCCGCTTCCCCGGATAATCAAATTCGCGCCTTCTTCCACATTAATGATGGCAAGTGAGTTACTGTTGTTTGTCGAAAAATTATTAACCCCTTCAATGGTTAAATAAACCGTTGCTCCCGCTTTTATGCATACCGGACTTATTGTATTATTCATTACATCCAAATCCTTAAATACAACGCCGTACTTCTCTCCTTCCGCTCCGGACCCGATTACAATGTTTTTCCCGCTGGCAGAAGTTCCGGTAAATAAATACTCTCCCTCCGCCGTTATTGCCAGTTCACTGTTGGCTGCCGCTGAAACATCAAGTTCGGTCTGCCCTCCCGCCGCTTTCACACCTCCTGCCTGCGGCATAAACACGACAGATGCAAGCATTACCATAATCAGCAATCCTGCCATTCCTTTTTTCTTTCGCTTTCTCATAATCATTGTTTCCTCCTTTTGTAAAAATTTACACACATAACTCATACTGTTAAAAATAATTGTATGAATCGTAAAAACGTTACAATGTTATATTGTTGTATGATATTATTATACGTCAAGATATACGGATTTGTCAATCATTTAATTGTGCATACCGTACAGAATTTATTAACATTTATATGTTTTTTTGTGAACATTTCATGAACGAATCCTGTCGGAGCAAAAAATTCCTCCTACGGGTTATGGTTGTATTTTATTTCCTGTACTTCCATTTTCTTGTCATCTTATTTTTCTTTCAGTATCAGGGATAGCTTCCGTCCAAAATCAAAGACAATCTGTTCTTCAATACGATATATCTCATCTCCGTACGCCAGTTCCCTCTTTTCTTTTTTCTCCTTCGATTCCGCACCGTCTTTTTTTAAAAAATCATCCCTTTCCTCATCCGGCGCCGCCACAACATCAAAAATTCCTTCCATTCGCAATAAATTCCGGTTATAGGTGAGAAACTGACTGTCTTTCCGCATTCCCGTAAATATTTTTTCATAATCCCTTTGGTCATAAAACCATTTCTTTTTTACGTCCAATGAATTCATCAGAATGCAAAAACAGGAAATAAGCGGACCATAATATACAGCGTAATCAAATGAAGCATACCCAAGTATCCTAATCCATTCGTTACTGCATTCTTTCGGGTTGATTCTGCGCAAAATTCTTTTCATATTGTCATGATAAAATAAATTGCTCATGGCGTAATGAAACGAAATGTATTCACGGGGAATCTGAACCATCCTGCCGGTGCGGTAAAACACCCGCACATTTTTATTGATTTGCTTCTCCGCCCTGCTCTCTGCTTCAAAGTTCAGACGGTTGTCCGATACCAGCGTCACATCGTATCTTTCGTAGTCAATCCGATTCAGCATCTGAAATAAAGACAACTGCCAATACTCGCAATAATCACTGTCCTGATTGTTCAGCGGAGATATGATCAATACTTTCTCTTTTTCACCGGATAATTTCTTGCCCAAAATCATTTTTCTTATATTAAATGCATGTTTAATATTTCTGCTTTCTAAAAAACCCGATTCTTTTTCGGCAATCAACCTCTTTTTCCATTTTATATAATTCTCTTTGTATTTTTTCTTATACTTGTCTTCCCGTCGTATATACTGGAACACCTCAAGCGGTGTGTGTGCGACGGCACCCGGCAGTTCATCCTCCGGTATGATTTCACCGCCGCGAAGCTTGTACAGGTCCGTAAAGATTACCATCCTGCCGGTTGCCATAAAGTCAAACATATCTCCGGCACCATCTCCGACGACGATGTCCGCTGCGGCGAGCCATTCATTCATCCGATAAAAGGCTTCCAGAACCAAAATATCCGTATTTTCCAGTTTATCCTTGACAGCGGCAGTTTCCGGCGGAATCAATTTCATACAAATTTGATAGTCTTTGGAGTCCAGTATCCGCTCCAATTGCCCGGCAAATTTGATCTTTTGATCCAAAAGCCCGTTTTTTCCGAATATAATCAAGATTTGTTTTTTTTGCGGACAAAGCCCTTGCCTTCGGCATACTATCTTTGCCTTTTTCTGGGGAGTATCCCGTACCACTTCATGTCTTGGCGCTATGATTTCAAGCAGCTTCCCTTCATATATATTTTCCAGCTTGTACTGCTTCCGGAACACTTCTTCGGTGTAATAACTGCTTGGTGATACAATAATATTGCTGCACAAATAATCCTTACATTTCTCTCCTGCCGAAACAAGATAGTTTTCTTCTTTATGAAACCCTGTTTTAAAATTCTGGAATGCCTGTTCGGTCTTGATATACATTTGATCCTCCCGGCGGATAAACCAAGCCGGGAAATCGGTATTGGAAACGAGGTATTTTGCCTGCGCCATGTATTTGATATATTTTCTGCTTTTATTGGTAATAAAATGAACCTGATGGTTCCGCCGATATTCCGCTTCAAAGGCTTTCCCTATTTTTTTATTCCGGACGATCCATATATATTGAAAGTCCGAATAGCTTTTATCCGCCAGCAATACGTCAAAAATCGCTTTGGGGTCCCCGTCCATCGAAAACCCGTTATTGGATTCAAAGAGACACGTATGCCTTCGCAGCGGATACTGTATACATTCCGCATAATAAAAATGTATATTCCGCTTTCTTGCTTCTTTGATTTGCTTTCTGATTTGCTTTTTATCTTTCATAGAGCGTTTCCTCCTCAAACAGGCTTTCAAACTCCCGGTAGGCATCGCGGTTGTATTTTTGATAGTCAAATTCTGTTTTTGGTACTCTGCCTTCCTTAAATGCCACAAGCCCTTCATAAATACTGTCGGCATCCGATTTGATTTCAAGCTGTCCGTTTTCAATCAGGCTGTCGCTGACCGTTGAAAAATCCGCTACAATAATCGGGAGTCCCATCGCTCTCGCTTCCAAAATTACCATCGGCTGACCCTCATGCAGGGACGGAAGTAAAAAACAATGACAATGCTTCATAAAAGCAAACGGATTGAGAACATTTCCGGTAAGCGAAACCGCTTCGGTACAGCACTCCGACCGTACCAACTCCTTCAAATCCTTCATGAGCGGTCCATCCCCTAAAATATACAGACGGGAAGCCGGCACCTCTCTCCAGAACCGGGCAAATGCCAAAATCATATTTGCATGGTTTTTTTCGGGGGATAACCGTCCCATCGTCACGAAATTTATATTTTTCTCCTCCGGAACTAAAAAGGCATTGCATTTCAATATTTCCTGTCCGGGAATACCTCTTTTTTTCTCCGCCAGATACCGTTTCCCATCAATAAAAATCTCGGTTCTTTTTTCCATTCCGTCAAAAACCCTTTGAAAGTCTACCAGGTTTCTGCAGTATTCGTACTTGTCATAGGTTGATTCTACGGCTAATGCCGCCCTGTTTACTTTCATAACGCCTTCACTGCATGAAATAATCTTGTCATAAAACGGATAGGCGGATATCGTACAATTCAATGCCTTCTGATTCTTTTTGACGCCGTGAACCAACTTATTCCGATCCCTGTCCAGATCCGTATGCTGCCAGATATACTTCCTTGACCCTTTCGACTGCAGTAACAGGAGGGTAAAATAACTGCTGTAGCCTGTATAATTTATCACAAAATCAAATACCGCTTCCCCAAACGTCCTGCGGTATTCTTTATGATATAACTGACCGGAATATAATTTTCTTATCTTGGGATGATCCAATCCGTAATCCATCACCAGTTTATTGACAGCCGATTCCTTTGCCGTACCCATAAAACTTCCAACCCGCGTCAGCACCCTTGCGTTCTTATTGATTTGCTCAATTTTATCCGCATTGTCCTTTTCCTCATTTAATAAAGCAAAGACGGTAATATCGAATTTTTCATAATCCATAACATTGAGCAGGCTGTAAAAGGATTCGGTAATTCCGTTCATGCGTACCTCGCCGATAAATGCCAGTATCTTCTTTTTATCGTTTTGGAACCCATGAATCAATTGATACCGGTCTGTTTCCCCGTCCAGCAGAATCTTCCAAATACGCGCTCCCACCTGTCCGTTGTCGAGTGGGATAAACTGTTCTCTCTGCTTTTCATATTTCACAAGATATTGCTTTTCAATCTCACCGGCAGACAAAATTCCTGCTCCCAGCTGTTCCATATCTTTATAAGCCGGTCCCGGTAAATCCTCCGGCGAAAAATAAACCCCGCGTTCCTCCTTGTACTCCTCATAATCCGGGATATAAAAGAAAACCGGCCGGTCGGTAATCAGAAAATCAAAATAGATACTGGAATAGTCCGCCACCAATATGTCTGTCACCGCCAGAACCTCCGCCGCGTCAATCCCCGCAGGAATAAATTTCGGATTCTTCCTCTTTATCATACTCTGATAGACGACCTGGTGCGGTTTTACAAAAACCTGATACTCTCCCCCCGGCAGAATCCTCTCTAACTCTTCTATAAACTTTGTATACCCTGAGGTATCCTTTTCGGGATTTTTAAAGTCTTCTCCCCTCCACGTCGGTGCAAACAGCACTATTTTTTTATCCGGTTCCACGCCGACGCCCAACCTTTTCATTTTCTCCAGAATCCTTTCCCGGTCCCCGTTCTTTATCAAGTCTGTCCGCGGCTGTCCCTCGGCAATGACCGTACCCGGATAAATTCCGTCCAATTTGTATGCTTTTTTATACATATCCGTTTGATAATCACACGAGGACAGCAAATAATCCGCCGCAAGAAAATTACGGACCGTATTTCCCGATACAATATTTCCGTACTTTTGATCATAGCCCATCTTTTTCAGCGGGATACCGTGCCAGGTATTGATATAGATTTGGGATTCTTTCTTGGCAAAGAAAGAGGGAAATGTAGAATTGTTAATAAGTATTTTGGAACAGGACAAATAATAAAGATAATCATCACTCAGAAACTGTATGAATTTTACGTTGCTCAAATGCGAATACTCCTGTATCATTGTTTTATTTGCCGCAAAATCATCAATGACCCATACGTGCTTATATTTCTTAAAATCCTTTCTTTGCCGCATGGCTTGAAACAAAGCATAGGGGTTACAAAGAATACCTCGTCCGGCAAACGCTTCATAAAGAATGATGTCTTTCACCGAATGGGCATTATAGTATTCCGCATATTGAAATATTCTCGTTTTATTTTGTTTTGCTTTATTTAACCGATGGTAGGTTTCTTTGTATTGCTTTCTCAGACTCCTTTTACTGCTATCTGTTGACCGGCGCATACTGTCCTCCGACTATGGTTTCCATATACTTCCTACCTTCATTATTTCCCGGTATGCAAAGGATTATTCCCGAACGGTCATATTTTGATCCTATTGAATTTTTTATTCTAAGTTATATACGCTCCAAATGGATAACACCCGCGGCGTTTTCCATGCCGGAAGCCTCCGCACCGGAATACAGGAATACGCAGTCCCGGATCTCCGACCCTTGCAATGCCGCCTCTAAGCGTTTTCCCCATTGTTCATACAAATCAAAAATATGGAACACGGCATCCGGCTTTTCCCTTTTGATATTCAAAAGCACCGCAATCAGCCCCGGTATTTCTGTTATCGTACAAAACGGTACATTCACCGAATAATTTTCCTCCGAAGAATCAAACTTCCGTACAATCGTCATGCGGGTCTGCCCGTCGCTGAAACGATAACAATTCCGGATCCGGTAATCCTTGGATTGATACTGCGCCGAACGTTCCGTATCATCCTCTGTGGCTGCCCGTTCACAAAACAGTTTCCCTGACGTATGTCCGGTATAATCCCCGTAAGCTTCAAACCCTTTCAGAAACAAAATGGTATCCCTGCTCGGATGGATTGTGCTGTCAAAGAATGCGTCGATTTTGAACAGATTTTTAAAGCGGCGTTCCTGTTTATCCGTTAAAAATTGCGGCGGAAACA
>DBDL01000188.1 GCA_002293545.1 Lachnoclostridium sp. UBA933
AAATATTTTTTTTCCTGAAAAAGCTCTCCTACTCTGTTAATACCGGGTATCAATTCTCTGTCAATAATATCCCCCGGTGCCGTCCCCTTATCCAATGAGGCTTTGACCAATTCAAGTATTTTTTCTTTTTGTCCCTTTACTACCGCCGTTATAATTTCTGATATATTCGCTCGTAACTTCCCTGTGTTCTCCTGACCGCTCCTTGAACCGCCGGCATTTTGGGAAGCCCGGACATCGTTTGAAGCGTGAGTACCGTTTGAGCCTTGAATACCGTTTGATGCCTGAATATCCATGGAAATTACCTTATCAATATAAGCAAGCTCCGCATTTTCTTTCCTTAACAGCATGTCCGACGCCAGAGAAGCATTCACCAGAAGCTCCTGCGAGGGATTGGCAATTGCCATTGTCAGTCCCGCACCGATTGCCAGCGTTAAAAAGGCACTGTTTATATATGCCCTCTCCGGCAATCCAAATGAAATATTGGACAGTCCGCAAATCGTTGCCAGATTCAATTCATTCTTACAGTAACGAATCGTTTCCAATACTTCCAGCGCCGCATTTTTATTGGTTCCAATTGTCGTGACCAGTCCGTCCACAATAATATCCGCTTCTGACAGCCCGATATTTTTTGCTTCTTCATAAATCTTACGGATGATCTGCTTTTTCTCATCAAAGCTCTTTGGCAGACTGGCTTCCGATAAAGGCAGCAGGATAAACATCGCCCCGTATTTTTTGGCGGCGGGAAGCAGTTTTTCTATTTTTTCCGGCTCCAGGGATATGGAATTGATCAGCCCTCTTCCGGGATAAATACGCAGGGCGGCTTCGACCACCGATGTGTGACTGGAGTCAATGCACAGAGGGACATTTACGGTATTTGACAGAAGCTCAACCGCATGCAGCATCCGTTCTTTTTCATCAATTCCGTTCATCCCCATATTGATATCTAAAATACCGGCACCCTTGTCTGTCTGTTCCTCTGCCATTTGCATAACAATATCAAATTTACCGTTTTTTAATTCTTCCTGAAGTTTCTTTTTTCCGGTCGGATTAATCCGCTCCCCAACAATCGTAAATGTACCGTCCAAGTCGATTCTTAATGTGCCGCGTTCTGTCGTCAAGGCGCGCACCGGGTTATCCGCAGCGGGCGAAAACTGATGCAATAACGCTTTTTCTTTCATCTTCTCGATATGCAGGGGCGTCGTTCCGCAGCAGCCGCCGAGAACTGTCGCTCCCTCGTCTGCCAAGTCCATCATTTTTCCGGCAAAGGTTTCTGCGTCCATGCGAAACCGGGATTCTCCGTCAATCAGTTCCGGCAGTCCGGCATTCGGTTTTGCAATGATAGGTACCGCAGCCACCTGTTTCATCTTTCTTACCGCTTCTGTCATTTGCTCCGGTCCGCCGGAACAATTCAAGCCGACCGCATCCGCTCCCATAGACTGTAAGACAATCATTGCCGTTTCGGGATCGGTTCCGTACAGCGTCCGAAGATTTTCTTCATATGTCAGGGATACAAATACGGGCAGGTCGCAGGATTCTTTCACCGCCAGCAACGCCGCACGGCTTTCCTGCAGGCTCATCATCGTTTCAATAATAAATAAATCCACGCCTTCCTCTGATAAATATTCCGCCTGTTCCTTATATACGTCAACCAACTCTTCAAACGTCATCTTACCCATTGGGGACAACTGCTCCCCGGTCATCGAAATATCCCCGGCAATATAAACCGGCTTTTCCCGTCCGGCTTCTTTCACCGCTTGCTTTGACAAAGCAACCAATTCCCTTGTCAGCTCCTTCTGCCGTTCCTTAACCCCGTATTCCGCAAGCTTAACGGCGTTACATGTAAAGGTAGGGGCCAATAACACATCACAGCCTGCATGAATATACTCCTTTTGTAATTGCAGAAAAATATCTTTATGCCCGGTAATCCAAATCTCAGGACAAACACCGCTCGGCATACCGCTTTGCTGTAAGTTTGTTCCGGTTGCTCCGTCCAATATAACAAATCCTTTGTTCAAAAGATTGCGAATACCCATTGATCCCTCCGTATTTTGAAGATTTGCTACCATTATAGCATTGAACGGCGATTCTGTCATGTTCCTTTTTCAAATCTTTGCAGGATAAATTTTTTAAAAGATTTACCCAATTCAACCGTCCCATATGGTTCTTCCAATACAATTAAATTTTCAAAACGATTTACCGCTTTAATAAAGTTTATATTGACCGCATACGACCGATGGCATTGATAAATCGGGTATCCCGGTATTTTCAAAATAAATTCTTTCATAGAAAGATACGGAATGGCTATCCTTTTCATTGTCGTTTGCAAATAAAAAATCCGGTTGTATATTTCACCGCAGACGATATCCCCGGCGCTGAAATTATGCGACACCCCATGAATTTGTAATGTCACCCATTTTTCAACGGTTTCCTCGCCGAGCAATCTTTTAAGAACCGTCATAAACCTTGTGCTGCCTTTGAAATCACCAATAAACGTGAAAAGGGATATGTCTGCGGACACCTTCCATATCGTAATTTTCGGTGAAATCAAAATAACCGGAATACCGTCATATTCTTTCATATGCCCGATTTGTCCTGCAAAGCATAGTCCGGACCATTCTTCCTCCCGGTCGGAATCCAGCTTCAAATCAATAATGATGCAGTCCGCACTATTTCCCTTTAAATATTTCATCGCCGTTTCTGTTTTTCCGAAAACACTTAGGGAACAGTCCTTTATCTCTTGACGGAGTAATAAATGAAGCTCCTGTACTATCTGCATATTGTCCTCAAGTATGATAATGTTCTTTTTCATAATCGTCCTCCCTGAGAATACAAATGCCTATTTCCAGTGCCTGACATAAGCGGTTCCGGCTTTCATAGCTTTCGCAGTTTGCAATCATGGATAAAAAGTCATTGTCGGTATGTATCCCCAATAACAAGAATGTCGGATCTACATTGAACTTTTGGTGCAATAAAATGATTCGTTCTATCGTCAGCGAATACATTCCCAATTCCAGCTTTTTGTAATAGGAAGCGCTGAGATTTATCATTTCCGCAAAACACTCCTGAGAAAACCCCAAGTTTGTCCTTACCGCCTTTAGGCGGGTTCCAATCCGAATATTCCATTCTTTTCTTTGGTTCATAATGTGAAAGACCTCCCTTCAAGTTATGTTCCCTATATGCATATAAATTGTCAATCTTTTTGACTGAATGATAATAATAACAAATTATAAATAAAGAAACCAGTCCGTACGGCGACCATATTTTGTGATGTGAAGCGGACATTATTTTACAAAATATCTGCTTATTCCAAAAAATTAGAGCTTGTTTTACATATTTCACTATTATGATTGTCCCATTTTTTCGTATTTCACACTATAAATACTTGCAATTATACATTGTGTTTACTAGAGTATAACTATAAGAGAGTAGACCACAAACTAAAGGTCAAGAAGGAGGATATTATGGCAGAAGAAATCAGCAAACAAATAGGGCGATGCATACGTATTCATCGAAACAACCAAAGATTAACACAGGAATTTCTGGCGGAACAGGCAGAATTAACCACAAACTATCTTGGTCAAATTGAACGGGGCGAGAAGAATCCAACTATACATATGCTTAAGAAAATAACCGTGGCGTTAGGTATGCCGTTATCGGATTTAGTGCTTCAGGCAGAAGATTTGGATCAGCATACTTCGGCATCTACTCAGCATTTACGTGCTTATGCTTTTCTTCGTAAGTTTACTCCGGAAACGGTAGAGCTTATGCAAAGATTTTTAGAATCCATCGGCAAGGTATAAAGCGTTATTTCTTACTTAATACTTCATCAATTAACTTTGCAATAAAAACAGCCGCATTATTTGCTTCATCTATTGTATTGAATTCATTACCAAGTTCGATTAAAAGGCTTCGCGGTTTTACATGAAGGTTGTAACGAT
>DBDL01000006.1 GCA_002293545.1 Lachnoclostridium sp. UBA933
GTCTATATCAATTTCATGCTGTTTTTTGTTTCTTTTTTACCTGATAAGAGTTTCACGAGAAAGTTCCATGAATTTTTATTTATTTTTCGCAGAGAGAAATTTGCGTTGCAAACTTTAGCGGCTGCGGTTTTAGTCAGATGTTTAAGAATATTTACGCATTTACACGTTATCAGAGGAAAAGGGAAAAGGTATTTTCACAAAAATAAACGTTATATTCACAAAAACAGGACCCTTGATAGAATTTATTGGAATTATATGAGATAATGTGATGAATGGAACCGACATACTGATAAACATGCTGATATAGGAAATAAGCAATACGAGGAGTGATGCTTATGATTGGGGATAACAAAGCAAGCTTGCAGGCATATGATATACAACGCAGGAATTCTTTGTATTCCTGCAACGTTTAATATTTAGGTTTGCAGAGGAAAAAGAGGCATAGAACGGTGTTTTTCCAACATCAAAAAATATAAAATTTGAAAGGGGTGCTTTCCATGAAAAAGCAAACAAAAAAATATACAGCAAAAGTATTGACAATAATTATCCTATTCATAACAGCACTTAGTTTCCCCATAAATCATCCAAGTACGGCAAAAGCAGCACATCTGTTACCCAGTTCTTTATCGTTGGAGTTAAACAAGAAATACAGCGGAAGTGTTCAGGCCCTCTATGACCAAAGTATAGATGCTTGGAGTGTCCGGTATTTTAACGTGGAAACAGAATATAAACCGGATGATTTTTTCCTGATTTCCTTTGAAATAGAGGGAATAGATGATTTCACTTCAGTAACCATGCAAAATTCTGCAGACAACGGGAATGAGAGCATATTGCCGAATACTTATCATGACTATCGCTCAAGATTTTTTAATGTAATACAAGCAACAGAGGATAACAGAGGTGACAACAATCCGACGTTATCTTTCCGTTTGAACTTTGAAGGCAATACCAATAATATTCCTGACAGTGTAATGATTACATTAACCGATTTGCGTATTATTTCGGTTACAGACCACGTTGCAGGCTATGGAGTAAATAATTGGATTCCTCCTTCTAAATATCTGGATTACGAAACATTTTATAGTGATAGCGTTTACCCGGAATTAACCGATTATGATCAATATACGGTAGAATATTTTACTGTAAATGATTCATCTTATGAGATAGGAGATCAGTTCCTTATTTTTTGCAGAGTAAGTGGTGCTAACATTTTTAGACAAGTGGCGATTATGAGTTCATTAAGTGATTGGAGTTGGGATAGATCTCCCCAAATATGGATTAATGGAGGAATCCCTAATGGACAATTAGTAGGCGGCTTAGTAGAAGCCTGTTCAGCCGGCGATTTTATTAATTTTTCAATTCGTTTCCATTATCCAATAACCCCAATTCCCTACTTCAATATTCCTTACGTAGATATTAACGATTTAATCATTATTCCCGTATAACCAATTCGGCTGCCGGCAGTTACAGTAAAAAGAAACAGTTATTACAAGTAACCTTAACAAATCACCTCAATCCGGCTTATAGGAAAGCTATATTTCATATAAGTCAGGCTGAGGTGATTTCATCTATGCCCGCAGAAATCATAGATGCGGTTATGGAAAGCACGGCAGCGGCATGACAAGCGCACATGGCAGTGCGTTGAAAAAGTAGTAGACAAATCAGAGCAAACATGATATATTAATAATACGGATACCATTATGTTTATTTTTCATGTTTTAAAGTCCAAGGAGGGCGATATTATGGAAATTAGCGGAAGTTCAAGTTATTACCAGTCAATATCAACAGGTCAGAAGATTAATTCGGCCGCGGACGATCCTGCCGGTTTAATGATTTCAGAACAGATGAATTCACAGGTCAGAGGTTATGACCAAGCAGGGGAAAATGCTCAATACGGACAAGATTTACTGAAAGTTGCAGAGGGCGGATTACAAAATATACAGGATTCATTGCAGCGGATTCGCGAGCTGAGCGTTCAGGCAAGCAATACGGCAATTCTTGCACCGGAGGATATCTCTGCAATACAAGATGAAATCGGGCAGCTAAAGACCTCCATTCAAGAGGCGGCACTGGGAACAGAGTACAATACGATGAAGCTGTTGGACGGCAGTATGGCGGATATGAATCTTGCAATCCATCCGAGCGGAAACGGAATGAAGATTCAATTGGAGAATACGACGCTGGAAGCATTGGGAATCGAAAATTACGATGTAACCGGGAGTTTCAGCATTGCGGATATTGATGCCGCATTAGAAAAAGTAAGCTCAAGCCGTGCTTCTCTTGGAAGCGCCTCCAATGCATTGGATCATGTCATTAATAATAATTCCAATGCGTCCCTGAATCTTGCCAATGCCCGAAGCAGTATAAAGGATGCGGATATTGCAAAAGAAGCGTCTGAATTGAGTCAGAAAAAAATACTGGAACAATATCGGTTATTGATGCAGAAAAAAAAGATGGAGGAAGACCGTCAAAAACTAGGATTATTTACATAATTACAAAAGATAAAATCGTATATGGACAAAAACAACCGGTGTGTATTACACCGGTTGTTTTTATTTTCCTATTTCGAGGAACTAAAAATGACAAGCTAAATATAATGATAGAAAAAAGAAAAAACAGAAGGTAAAAAATGGGAATACAAGCAAGGACGGTTCTAGTCATTATTTTAACAAGCCTGGTCATTATTTTGCTCAGTATTTTGACGGGCATAGGCTATTTGAGAGAAAGCATGGAAGATTATATGACAACAGATATGACGGCTGTCACCGATATTGCCGATCGGTTTATCAGCTCTGAGCTTACGCTGCTTCAAAGTGAGGCGGGAACGGCGGCGGAGCGTCTTGCGGCAGCCAGGCATAAAAAATGGGGAGAAATACTGTCAAACCAATTGAGGCAGTCCGAAAAGTTTATTGGCATGTCGGTCATGATGAAAGATACTTCCATTATTACCTCGGTAGGAAAGACCCATCTGTCTTCCGGTTTCATGAAGCGGCAATCGTTTCAAAATACTTTTTACGGGGAAAAAACGTTTTCTTCTACCATTTCGGCTGGAAACCATGTGTATATTTATTTGTCGGTTCCCATCCCCAAAACAGAAGAACATATTCTGATTCTCACACTGGATGGGATGTATTTCAGTAAATTAATATCAGAGTATCATGTGTGGGAAGAGGGTCATTTATTTATTGGTGACAATGAGGGGCATGTAATTGCCGACCCCCGTCCGGAATGGGTGACAGACCGTCANNTTTATTGTTCAAGCGGAAAAGGAGCCGCAGTATGAAGAACTGGCTGCCGTTATCAAAAGAGCAGTCGGAGGAGGTTCGGGAATTGATTATTATTCACTGGACGGGGTTTCCTATCTATGTACCTACCGTCCGGTTTCCGTTTCGGAGGAGGGATGGTATCTCGGCATCACGGTACCCCTTTCCGAAAGCCCTGTAAAAGACGTAGACAGAGGATTTCTTCTAATTATTATAGTCAGTTTGCTTTTGATGATTATTGCGGCGATTATTTCTTCCTACTTTGTGAGAAAGCCTTTTGAAGAAGCGGCGGTATTGATTGAGAATGCAGAAGCCGATTCCCAGATAAAAAGCAGCTTTCTTTCCAATTTAAGCTATGAGGTCCGTACACCGTTAGACAGGATTCTTGAGCATTCGGAGTTTGTACTTGCAGATGACGGATTAAGCGATGAAACCAAGGATAGTATAGAAATCATATTTTCTTCAGGGATGGAAATTCTCGGAACCATCAATGATATCCTTGATATTACAAAAATCGAATCCGGGAATTTTGAAATATATCCCGACCAATATGATACCTCAGACCTGATTAACGATATGATCGCATTGAATATCGCCCGTATTGAGGAAAAACCGATTGTCTTTAAGATATTGGTCGATGAACGTTTACCCGGTGTACTTTACGGGGATGATTTGCGGGTAAAGCAGGTTTTCAATAATCTGCTGTCAAATGCATTCAAATATACCGATACCGGAACCGTGGAATGGAAAATAACATTTGAAAAAGAGGGCGACAGTGTTTGGATTGTTTCGAGCGTTCAGGACACGGGGATTGGTATGGCGCCGGAGGATGTGAAGTCATTATTTTTAGATTATAATCAGGAGGATTTTATATCCAATCATAAAGAGGAAGGAGCCGGTTTGGGACTGGCGATTACAAAGCGGCTTGTAGAAACAATGGGCGGGCAGATAACGGTTGAAAGCGAGCAGAAAAAAGGTTCAAAATTCAGCGTACGGATGCGGCAGACATTTGTATCGGATATACCGGTCGGAAAAGAAATTGCGGAGGATTTCATGGGACTGTACTATTCGCTTTCTAAGCATAACAAATATATGAAGATGACATATGTCAATCTGGCATACGAATACATTCTTGTTGTGGATAATAGTGTGGCATTTGCCAATGAGGTGGAAGGCATGATTCGATACTGGGACAGAGATGAAACATGCGGAACCGAACAAGTGGAGGTTGGTATTATGGATAGGGAACGGTTGTTAGAACGCTTTAACGGTGATAAAGAAGTGCTGTATGATGTTTTGAAATCTTATGTGTCAGGCACCCGGGTACTTTTACATGACATAAACAAGTATCTTGAGGACGGGGAGCTTGATAAATACATCATTGCGGTTCATGGGATCAAAGGCTCCAGCTACGGTGTTTTTGAACAGGAAACCGGGAATGCCGCCGCAAAATTAGAAGCCGCCGCAAAAGCAGGGGATATGGATACGATAAGGGACAATCATGAGGCATTTGCAGAGAATACAAAGGGGTTACTGGATATGATCGAAAAAAATCTGGATGAAATCAATGACAATAATAGAAAACCGATGAAGAAGATGCCGGACTTAGAGCGATTGGTGAAGCTGCAAAATGCCTGTCAGAAATATGATATCGACGGTGTGGATTCCATCATAGAACAGTTGGAAGCTTATCACTACGAAAAAGGCGGTGAATTTGTTTCATGGCTGCGGGAACAGGTAAATCATATGGACCTTGACCGGATTGCCGTCTTGGATATACAAAAAATATCGGAGCTTTGGGAGGACAACGGCCGTTCCAGAAAAAAGGTTTTGCTTGTACATGACTCCGGAACGATGCTTCGGAACGTAAAAGGATGGCTGGAAGATAAATATGATATATTTCCGGTGAAATCAGGTACCGCTGCGATTAAATACCTTTCAAAAAACCGACCGGATGTCATCTTTCTTGACGACGAAATGACGGCAGCCGGCGGGATGAAAATTTCAGAAATCATATGCGAGGAAGTGGAATACGCCGAACCGTTGATACTGTCGTTCACCGGAAAATGGAACAGAGAAAGTATCAATAAAGCGATTAAAGAATTTTTCTGATGTTTCCTTCGTAAGCTTCGTTTTATAAATAAAGAGGTTTCCCATCCCAAGAAAGGAATGAACATTATGTATGAGAGAAAACGGCAGACGATCATGTTGGTTGACGACAACCCCGCCAATTTAAGCATTGGAAAGAATATGCTCAAAGATTCCTATGAAGTCTATGCATTGCCGTCGGCAGAAAGGCTGTTTCGGTTTTTGGAAGAAATCAAACCGGATTTAATTCTTTTGGATATCGTCATGCCAATCATGAGCGGCTTTGACGTCATGAGAATCCTGAAAGCGGATGCAGAATATGCCGATATTCCCGTAATATTTCTTACGGCGAAGATAGAAGAGGTCAACGAGCTGAAAGGGTTGGCTCTTGGGGCAGTCGACTACGTAACGAAGCCCTTTTCTTCCGCAACACTGCTCAAGCGTATCGAAAACCATTTGCTGATTAAGAGGCAAGAGAAAGAACTAAAAAAATTCAACGCTAATTTTATTCGGATGATTAAAGAAAAAACATCACAGATTTCAGAGCTTCAAAGCTCGGTTATTAATATTATTACAGAAATGATAGAATTCCGTGATGTTTTTACCGGGGATCATATCGGGCGTACACAAAAATACGTGGATTTGCTTATCAGTCATATGATTGAAGAAAATATATATTCCGAAGAAATCCAGACGTGGGAGAAGATAGAGCTGATCGTACCGTCAACACAGCTTCATGATATTGGGAAAATATTTATCAGCGGCGACATCCTGAACAAATCCGGAAAGCTTACGGATAAAGAAACCGAAGTTATGAAAACCCACACAGAAAGAGGAGTAAGAATAATTGAAAGCATGGAAAAAAAGGGAGAAAACAGACTTTTTTTTCAATACGCAAAAACAATTGCCGGCTCACATCATGAAAAGTGGAACGGCAAAGGGTACCCGCTGGGATTAGAGGGTCAGGAAATACCGTTATTGGGGCGTTTGATGGCGATTGCAGATGTATATGACGCCCTTACTTCCTCCCGTCCGTACAAGGACCCGATTACGGCAGAAGCATCGGAAAGGATTATATTTGCCGGTGCCGGTACTCATTTTGACCCTGTTCTTGTCAATGTTTTTGAAAAGGCGGCGGCTGAGTTTGCCAGTGTTATAAAAAACAGCGGCTGAGTTTACTTCTGTTATAAAAAGACGCGGTGCTGATATATCAATCCTGAAGAGGGGAATATCAAATGAGAATAAAGACGAAGATATTAATTCCTGCAATTACACTTACGCTTCTGATTGCAGCAGCGATCCTTATTTCAAATATTTTTTTATTTAAGGGTTTTGTGGATGATGAAACAATGGAAAAAGCAAGCTACGCAGCGAAAGCGGCGGCGAATAATCTGCAGTTTCTGAAAGCAGAAGCCAAGACTGCGTCCATAAGCATGGCAAAGGATCCAAGCATCATTCAGGCGGCGGAAGCCGGGGACAGAGAGCGGCTGCTGGCTTATGCCCGGTCATTGCAGGAGGAGATGAAAATTGATTTTTGTGCGGTGACAGACCCGGACGGCAATGTCATCATCCGTACCCATGCGCCGGAACAATTCGGAGATTCGATTGCATCGCAAATCAATGTCCGGACGGCTATGTACGGAAAAAGTCTGACAACGATTGAAGCGGGTTCCTTTATTCGCCTGGCTGTTCGCACAGGAACTCCCATCATCAATCGTAAAGGCGCTGTTGTAGGTACGGTATCCGTTGGATACCGGCTGGACACGGATCGATTCGTGGATTCCATCAAAGAGATTACAGGCTATGAAATCAGTGTTGTATCAGGGAATGAACGGATTGCAACAACGCTTGTAAATGAAGACGGTACTCGTGCAATCGGCAAGAAAGCCGGAAGCAATACCGGTAAAAACACATCGAAGGAAAATTCCCATTCGGAAGAGGTCGATATATTGAGCCGCCTTGCGGTTGCCAATTATATTCCGGTGAACAATCCGGCAAACCAGACGATTGGAATAATTTATATCGGTCAGTATGTGGATGAAGGAGTCAAAACAATACAGGCATTTGTTCAGGGGACATTGATTATTACCTTTCTCATGCTTGTTGTTTTCACTATGATCATCCTGTTTATTATCGGACGCATCGTACAGCCGATTCACACTATGACCAAGGCGGCGGCGGCTTTGGCGGCAGGGGATACGGAGATTGATATCCGGGTAAATACAAAGGATGAAATGCGTACTTTGGCAGATGCGTTTAACAGCATGATTGAAAATACAAGGCGTCAAATCAGGATTGTGGAAAGCATTGCGGAGGGAGAAGATGCCGTATCACTGCAAATACGGTCGGATAAGGATATCATGAATCATGCTTTGGAAAAGCTGTATACCACGATACAAATACAAAGCAGCGAACAAAAAAAGATGATAGAAGAAATCAACCGGCGGGACCAGCTTCTTCAAACAGTTAATAAGTCTGCGGATATTCTGCTTCGCTCCGAGCCTCAGAATTTTGAAAACACATTATACAGCTGTATGAGTATGATGACTCAGGTCGTGGCGGCAGACCATATGTACATTTATAAAAATTATACGGAGAATGACAAACTGTTTTGCAAACGGATCTATCAATGGTCCGAAAATATCCGTTCATTCCGGGATTCGGATCAAGCCGTCAATATTTCATACGATGACAGGATACCCGAATCCAAAAGAATCCTGTCCAGCGGGGATTGTGTTCATGGTCTGGTCGAGGATATGAAGAATCCGGATCAAGCGACTTATCGTGAACGGGAAATACAGAGTATATTACTTATTCCGGTATTTATTCATAATGAATTCTGGGGGTTTGTCGGTTTTGACAATGGCCACAGCGAGCAGTTATTTACCGAAAATCAAGAGTCGATTGTACAATCCGGCAGTCTTCTCATTGCCAATGCACTATTGCGCAATGAATATGTAACCAATATCCGCGAGGCATCCCTCAAATTAGAAGCGGCATTAAAAGAGGCGGAGAATGCAAACAAGACAAAAAGTGATTTTCTGGCAAATATGAGTCATGAAATGAGGACGCCGCTGAATGCGGTTATCGGTCTTTCAAAGGTTACTCTTGACAACAGTGATTTGGACGGTGCATGTAAGGAAAATCTTGAGAAGATATTTGATTCGGGGTCAACCCTTTTGAGTATTGTGAACGATATTTTGGATATTTCCAAAATTCAATCGGGAAACTTTGTCATTATACCGGACCAGTATGATGTTTCCGGTATGATTAACGACGCCATTGTACAAAATGTTTTGCGTATTGGGAGCAAGCCCATACGTTTTATTTTAGATTTGCCTAAAAATATACCGGCTTATCTTATAGGAGATGATCTCCGCGTCAAACAGATTATGAATAACCTGTTATCCAATGCCTTCAAATATACGGAAGGGGGAAGCGTAACATTCAGCTTAGTCTGCGAACGTGATGAAGATAATGTATGGATGACAATTTCGATTAAAGATACCGGTATCGGTATCAAACAGGAGAATCTGGAACAATTATTTGACAATTACACACAATTCGGCGCAACGACCTATCATCAGGCGGACGGCACCGGCTTAGGGCTTGCCATTACAAGAAAATTAGCGGAAATGATGGATGGGAATATTTCGGTTACAAGCAAGTACGGAGAGGGAAGCAAGTTTGTTGTGAAAATTCGTCAAAAGCATGTAAATGAAGAGGTCATTGATGATGAGGCGCTGGAAAACCTGAGAAATTTCAAATATTCCTCCGGAAAGCTACGGTACCGGGTGCAGAAAAAATACGTTCAGATGCCTTATGCCAACGTACTTGTGGTGGATGACAATAAAACGAACTTAGATGTTGCGAGAGGCTTGATGAAGCCGTACGGAATGCATATTGACAGCGCATTGAACGGACCGGACGCAATACGTGCCGTCAAAGAGAAAAAAGTGAAATACCATGCGATATTTATGGATCATATGATGCCGGGGATGGACGGTATCGAAGCGACAAGAATTATCCGGGAGGAAATCGGAACCGAATATGCAAAAACCGTTCCCATTATTGCATTTACCGCTAATGCCCTTGTTGGGAATGAGGAGATGTTTTTAACAAAGGGGTTCCAGGGGTTTGTTTCAAAACCAATTGATACCGTGAAGCTGGACGCTGTAATCAATAAATGGGTTAGGGATAAAGACTATGAAAAAGAGTTTTTTGGCTCGGAAAGCCCGGTCAGGGAAATATCGGGGGAGGACGGGAAGGATAACGAACCGGGCATTCCCGCGATAGAGGGGATTGATTCTCAGGAAGGAATCCGGAATTCCGGTTCCAAAGAGCGGTTTATCCGATTGCTGGGGAATTTTTATAAAATTATTGACTTAAAAACAGACAAGATAGAGCAATGCCTGGCGGACGGAAAGATAAAAGATATTATAATCGAGGCTCATGCCTTAAAAAGCACGGCAAAAACGATCGGAGCAAAAGAGCTTTCGGAAAGCTTTGCTCGTTTGGAAACGTATGGAGATAAGGGGGATACGGATAAACTGGAAGAAGAAGTACCGGTTGCCCTGAATCAATTCAAAAGCTTCCGGTCCGGGTTGAAGCCCTTTGGCGAAGTGCCGGAGGAGAAGAAAAAAACGGCGTCCCAAAAAGAGTTGATTTTATTATTACAAAAGATAAAAACTGCCATAGATGTTTTTGACCTGGACCGTGCCGACGAAGCACTGGACCAATTGGAGCATTTATGGGTTCCCGAAGAATGCCGGACAGGGGTGAAGCAGCTTGGTGCATATATTGCGGATGTGGCAATGGAAGAAATTATGGAAACAGCGGAAGAACTAATTGACAGGCTGGAGAAAATGCCGGGAAATACAGAATAGGAGGTTCATCATGGATTGTATATTAATCGTTACCGAGGTGAAGAGCTTTTTCGTAATGTCGATAAAAGAGAAATTAGAAGGCTTATCGTATGAGATTTTAATGGTTTCTGCCGATATGGATGCCATCAATGAAATCAAAGACAAAACATTCGTCGGTGTCCTGATTTATTCGGATGAAAATCTGGTCGAACAGCAGACGGCGTTATTATTTCTAAAGGATTGGGCAATTACCGAGGATATCCCTATTTTTGTGATCGGGATATCCGAAGAAATAAAGGCAATCAGAAATGTCGTACCAAAGGAAGTGATACGTGAAAGCTTCCAGCGTCCGGTTCCCATTAAAAATTTAGTGGAAGATATTGATCGGTATATCAAACAAAGCAACGATGAGAACGTAAAAAAGATACTGGTAGTGGATGATTCCGGAGCGATGCTGCGGGATGTGAAAGAATGGCTGGGGGAGCGGTATAAAGTATACCCGGCAAACTCGGCGGCAATGGCGATCAAATATATGTCCCTGAACCGGCCGGATTTGATTTTGCTTGATTATGCCATGCCGGTCTGTGACGGAAAACAGGTGCTGGAGATGCTCCGCGCAGAAATGGAGTTTTCCGATATTCCTGTTATGTTTTTAACCAATAAAGGGGATAAAGAAAGTATTATGAACGTACAAAGACTAAATCCGGACGGATATCTCCTAAAAGAAATGGGGTCAGAGAAAATCAAAAGAGCGATTGACGAATTTTTTGAAAAAAGGAAAGGATTTATCAAATAATTCATTGCCGGAGTATTTCTGACCTCTGTTTTATTTACATTTTCATTGATTTATAGTATGATAGTATAAGAGCAGAAAGAATGATATGCATTTTGATAAAACTTGATAAAGGACGGAAAAAAATATGAAGTTGTTTTTTTCAGGGGCTGCCCATGAAGTAACGGGAAGCTGTCATTGTATGGAGGTCGGGGAAGACAAATTCTGTATCGACTGCGGAATGGAGCAGGGAGAAGATATTTTTGTAAAACAGGAGCTTCCGGTATCGCCTGCGGAGCTTGACTATATTCTTGTTACACATGCGCATATTGACCACACCGGTTTGCTGCCGCTTATGTATGCAAAGGGGTTTCGGGGAAATATTTACGCAACGAAAGCGACGGCGGATTTATGCGGAATTATGCTGCGTGACAGTGCGCATATCCAGATGTTTGAAGCAGAATGGCGTAATCGGAAAGCCTTGCGTTCCGGAGGGGAACCGTATGTTCCCCTTTATACGATGGAAGATGCTTATGGAGCAATCAGGCAGTTGGTTCCCTGCCGTTACGGCGAAGTAATCCGGATTTCAGACAATGTACGGATAAGGTTTACCGATATCGGACATTTACTCGGTTCGTCTTCGATTGAAGTATTTGCCAAAGAGGATATGCTGGAACGGACGGTTGTCTTTTCGGGTGATATCGGGAATAAAAATAAACCCATCTTAAAAGAGCCGATACCCACGTCAAAGGGTGATTATGTTATTATGGAATCCACGTACGGAGATCGGTATCACGGAGAACATCCGAACTATGAAGTAAGGCTGGCAGAGATTATAGACAGGACACTGGGGCGCGGCGGGAATGTTGTGATTCCTGCGTTTGCCGTAGGAAGGACGCAGGAACTTCTGTATTATCTGCGGATTATAAAAGAAAAGAGGCTTGTTTCTTCTTATCCGGGGTTTGAAGTATACGTAGACAGTCCTTTGGCGGTACAGGCAACAGGTCTGTTTGCCACAAATGTGGAAGATTGCTTTAACGACGAGGCAAAAGCACTCGTAGCAAAAGGAGTCAATCCGATTGATTTTCCGGGGTTGAAGCTTTCCGTTACGAGTGATGACAGTAAAGCCATTAACGGGAGTCAGGAGCCGAAAGTGATCTTATCCGCTTCGGGTATGTGTGAGGCAGGCCGTATCCGGCACCATTTGAAGCATAATCTATGGAAACCGGAAAGTACGATTGTATTTTGCGGATATCAGGCAAACGGGACTCTCGGAAGGAGATTGCAGGACGGTGCGGCAGAAGTGAAAATTTTCGGGGAGAGTATTGACATAAGAGCGGAGATCGCTACGATTGAAGGGGTAAGCGGACATGCCGACAGGGATGGCTTGTTCCATTGGGTTTGTTCTTTCCGGGAAAAACCGAAAACGGTATTTGTCGTTCACGGAGAAGACGCGGTATGCACGGCATTTGCGGAAGAATTGCAGAGAAAATATGAAATACCGGCAAATGCGCCTTACAGCGGATCAATTTTTGATTTGGGCAAGGGAGTCTTTGAATATGAGGCAGACCCGGAGCTGGCACAGAAGAAACTGGTTGGCAAGCGGCGGGCAAGGACTGTTTTCGGGCGTTTGATATCGGCGGGAAGCCGGTTAGCCGCTGTGATTCAAAAAAACAAAGGCTTGAGCAACAAAGATATTGCGAAATTTACGGATCAGATCAATTCTTTATGTGATAAATGGGATAAGCACTAGTGTATTTACGTATGAAATATACGGATTATGGAGGCGGACAGTGAAGAAGATTTTAATAACAGTATTTTTTACCATGGCACTTTTGACAGCGGGAACCGTTGCGCTGTACTCGTGGTTAAGAGATGAGGGAAGTAAGGAAGTGTTAAAAAGCAAGGAAGTTCTTCAGATGGAATTAGATGAAGGGAAAACCAATACGTTTGAAAGAATTTCACAAAACGAAGTGATTCCTCTTATTTTAGAAGGCGCCGGAAAAAATGTTATGACATATGATAATAAAAATATATTTGACCCGTATGAGGGTGTGAAAAATTATTCGCGGCTGGAACGTGTAAAAGAAAAAACCTATGCCACCTTTGAAAAGCCGATTATTGCATATAATCCGTTTGGCACAAGTGAAAACACACTGTATTTTTATTTTAAGACCGACAACAAGCTGGCGGTTCGTTATACGATTGCGTCCAGGGACAATGCGGTTGTGGATTTTTCCAGAATTGCCTTAAATAAAGATTTGAGTTCGGTGTCGGACGAACATGAATTTATCGTCCGGGGGATTGTGCCGGGCCGGGAGAATTATATTGCAGTCGGATTGTATAACGGGGAAGAATTAATCGAGGAAATGGTTTATAAATTCAATGCCAAGCCTGCCGTAATCGGCAAAAATATGATTATTACGGAAAAGGGAACAAGCGGCGGGCAAAGTACGAACGGACTGTATTTTGTATTTCCGGACGGCAAACCGGTGATAGGCATGTATGATAATTCCGGAATCTTACGCGGGGAATTTAAGCAAAAAAGTGCTTCCGGCAAACGGTTGGTTATTACGGAATCTTCATTTTTCTATCCCGTCAGCAAAAAAGAAATCATTCAGGTATCAAATTTTGGACAGATCATGGGAGTATATTCTTTTGACCGGTACGCCGGAGTTACGGATTTTGATTATGACGGCTTTGAAAATTTATATGTTTCCGTTATTCCGAAAGGACAGCGAAAGAAAAAGAATAAACAGAATATTTTGATACGTTATAACATAAAAAGCAAAGAAAGGGAACAGGTGCTTGAGCTTGATTCCGGGGTGAGTTTTGACGGTATTACATTTCTGGGCGGGGGAAAAGCGGTGATCAGTGCGCAAAAGCCGCAGGGAATCCTGTTGATTTCCGGTATTGCAAGCAATTCTCCCAAGGTAACCGGGGTGCTGGGAATAAAGAGCGACTGGAAAAACACAAAATACGCAAAACGGGTATATAAATTAAAAGGAAAAGTGGGAGCGGCTTCCGGACAGGGCTTCATCATAAATGACGAAGAGTATACAAACGGGGAAATTTATCGGATCTCTTTCATCAATCAGAATACAAAAAAGAAAGACCGTTCTTATTATTATGAATATGAGATTGACAGCTCCAAGAAATCATTTACCGTATCGGAGCAAATTTTGCTTGATTATGCAAAGGAAGGCGGAAGCGGACAGGAGTATGAAGAACATTCGGTTGTTTGTGATACGGAAAAGGGAGAGTTCGGCGAATACGACAAAACAGGGAAACCGATAAAAGTATTTGAAACAGGTTTTCCTGTGTGGAGTGTCATAAAAGCAAACTTGAAAGGAAACTGGTTTTATTAGTTGTATTCTATCGGATAACGTTGTATAATAAATCCGTGTGATAAAATACATTAGGAGGGCAAAGGAATGAAGTTTTATATTGATACGGCCCATGTGGAGGATATAAAGAAAGCAAACGACATGGGGGTAATATGCGGTGTAACAACGAATCCTTCTCTGATTGCAAAAGAAGGACGCGATCCCGATCAGGTTATCAAAGAAATCACAAAGATTGTGGATGGTCCCATCAGCGGTGAAGTAAAAGCGACAACGGTAAAAGCAGACGGAATGATAGCAGAAGGCAGGGAAATTGCCAAAATACATAAGAACATGGTAGTTAAAATCCCGATGACCGCAGAGGGTTTAAAAGCAACCAATGTATTATCGAAAGAAGGAATTGATGTAAATGTTACGCTGATATTTACTGCCAATCAAGCATTGTTGGCGGCAAGGGCGGGCGCAGCTTATGTATCCCCTTTTATCGGTCGTTTAGATGATACATCACATCCCGGAATTGATTTGATTGAGGATATTGCCAATATTTTTGCACTTCATGCCATTGAGTGTGAAATCATTGCGGCAAGTGTACGGAATCCAATCCATGTTACCGATTGTGCATTGGCAGGCGCTCATATTGCGACAGTACCGTACAGTGTCATCAAGCAGATGACGAAGCACCCGCTGACCAGTCAGGGGATTGAAAGATTTCAATCGGATTATAGGGCGGTTTTTGGTGATTGATGCGGGACAGACTTACGGCGTATAGGAACACAGGTGCGTCCGGATCACATTCGGATCATAAGTACCATTCGCATAAGTGCATTCGATAGAAGAGCGGACAGGCAGTTTTGCCGAAGCTCTGTGATTCAGCGCAGATGCGTTCTTAATTATAGCAGAAAGAAAGGAAATTTATTTTATGAACACAGTGGAACTGAAAAGGACTGCAAATGATATCCGAAAAGGGATCATCAATGCAGTATATCATGCAAAGTGCGGACATCCGGGCGGATCACTGTCATCGGCTGATATTTTTACGTACTTGTTTTTTGAGGAAATGAACATTGATCCGAAGAATCCGAAAAAGGAAGACAGGGACCGTTTTGTACTGTCAAAAGGGCATGTTGCTCCGGGTTATTATTCGACATTGGCAAACCGCGGGTTTTTTCCGACAGAGGACTTGGAAACGCTTCGTAAGCTAGGGTCTTATCTTCAGGGACACCCGGATATGAAACACATTCCCGGCGTGGATATGTCGAGCGGTTCTCTGGGACAGGGAATATCCGCGGCAGTCGGTATGGCTCTTTCCGCAAAATTAAGCAAGGATGATTATCGTGTATACACACTTTTGGGTGACGGCGAAATACAGGAAGGACAAGTCTGGGAAGCTTCCATGTTTGCGGGTCACCGCAAGTTGGATAATCTGGTTGTTATCGTAGATAACAACGGGCTTCAAATCGACGGTGCAATTGCAGACGTATGTAATCCGTATCCGATCGTCGATAAGTTTAAAGCCTTTAACTTCCACGTAATCGAAGCAGACGCACATGATTTTGAAAGCTTGAAAGCAGCATTTGACGAAGCAAAGAAAACAAAAGGAATGCCTTCCGCAATCATAGCGAAAAGCACAAAAGGAAAAGGCGTGTCCTTTATGGAAAATCAGGCAAGCTGGCATGGAGCTGCACCGAATGCAGAACAATATGCGGTGGCAATGGCAGATTTAGAGAAAGCGGGTGAAGTTTGATGTCAGAAGTTAAGAAAATAGCAACAAGAGAAAGTTATGGAAATGCTCTTGCAGAAATAGGTGAAGAATATAAAAATTTAGTTGTATTAGACGCCGACTTGGCAGCGGCTACAAAAACAGGTGTGTTTAAAAAGGCTTTTCCGGACAGGCATATTGACTGCGGGATTGCGGAATGCAACATGATGGGGATTGCAGCCGGGTTAGCGGCAACAGGGAAAATTCCCTTTGCAAGCTCGTTTGCCATGTTTGCGGCAGGGCGTGCCTTTGAGCAGGTCCGCAACTCGATCGGCTATCCGAAATTAAATGTAAAGATCGGTGCAACCCATGCCGGCATATCCGTTGGTGAAGACGGGGCTTCTCATCAATGCAATGAGGATGTGGCACTTATGAGAACAATTCCCGGAATGATTGTGATGAATCCGGCAGATGATATTGAAGCAAAAGCGGCAGTAAGAGCAGCAATGGAGCATCAGGGTCCGGTTTATATCCGTTTCGGACGTTTGGCGGTTCCGGTTATCAATGATAATCCGGATTATAAATTTGAGATTGGCAAAGGTGTTGTTCTGCGTGACGGAAAAGACGTTACCATGATAACAAGCGGACTTCCTGTTTCAGAGTGTCTGGCGGCAGCCGATAAGCTTGCCGGTGACGGAATTGACGCAAAAGTCATTAATATCCATACAATCAAACCGCTGGATAGTGAATTGGTTATTGAAGCGGCAAAAGAAACCGGAAAAGTTGTGACGGTAGAAGAACATTCGGTGATCGGCGGATTGGGAAGTGCGGTATGTGATGTACTTTCGGAAAATTATCCGGCAAAGGTATTGAAAATCGGGATCAATGATGTCTTTGGCGAATCGGGTCCGGCAGTGGAATTGGTGAAAAAATTCGGACTGGATGCAGAGAGTATTTATAAGAGGGTAAAAGGGTTTTGTTAATATTTGATTTTTTGGCGGCTGCGGAGTTTGTCAGCCGCTTTTTTGTTTGTAGTTTTTTGGGGGGGAGCGGTAGCGATTGCACGCAGGTTGTTATGGGTGCGTTCGTAGGTGCTCGTACAAAAAAATGCGAGGGTCTTGACAAATGAAGCGGGGTAAGTTATACTCGTATTAAACGTGTTTAATACGAGTATAACTGTTTGAAAGGAAGTTTACTATGTTAAGCGATAATGTCAAAGACCAGCTTATCCAAGCTGCCATGAAGCTTTTATCTGAAAGCAAAAGCGCAGGTAATATCACTGCCCGGCAAATCGTGAACGAAGCGAACGTAAATCTGGCTATGATAAATTATTATTTCGGCTCAAAGGATGCGCTCGTAAGCAGCGCAGTCGGTGAACTCATGGCTGATAGGGCAAATGAGCTGAAAGATATTAAAGACAGCCAAGTGCCTGCCAAACAAAAGCTGATTAACTTTTTGACTGCGATGTCTGATATCACGATAGATTTTTCGGAATTGACGAAACCAACTGTTCCCTATCTGTTATTAGAGGGTGAAATAGACTTGCCGTATTATATTCTCCCCATGATAAAAAATTGCTGCGGTGACAGAAGATCAGAAACCGAAAGCAGGATTATTGCCTATCAGATTATAACTTTTTCACAGTTAGTATTTTATCGTTCCAGTGACTTTTTAAAATTAACGGGAGTTGATATCAACGACAAAAAACAGAGAGATGACCTGTTTCACACGATGATAGACATTTTCTTTGGCAATTGGGAAGAGTAACCCCGCAAAAGCCATGAAGGGAGAGGAGATATAATGACTGCATATAAAGACTTGTTTAACAGCAATATCCGTATATCGCTGAAAACCGCGATAAACATCTTATCCGCCTATCCGGCTTCGGCAAGTACGTTTATACGGCTTTCGGAAGCGATGAAAAGAGCGGAACACCGCCGTAGTCTGAACGCCGCATGCGGCTTAGATGTGCCGCCGATGATGATTGTCAGCACCACAGATGAGTGTAACCTCGCGTGTATTGGCTGCTATGCCTGCGAACGCGGAAAGTCCGCTGATGGGTTGCCTGCCGAAAGAGTCGGGGAAATTATGAATGAGGCATCGGAGCTTGGCGTTGGCATCGTACTGCTTGCAGGCGGCGAACCGCTGTTGTCCCGCGGCTGGCTTGACGCGATGACGCGGCAGGCAGAGATGGTGGGGTTGGTGTTTACCAACGGCACTCTGATAAACGAAACGTATCGCAATTGGTTTGCAGAGAATCGGCACATTATCCCTGTCCTGAGCCTTGAGGGAGGAGAGGCTCTGACCGATTCACGGCGCGGTGACGGCGTATATGCCAAGGCCGCGGCGGCAATGTCCGGTTTTCGTTCTGCCGGGGTGCCATTCGGCGTGTCAGTTACCGTGACGAGTGAAAATATAAATACTGTTTTGACCAACGAGTTTGTAACGGAAAATGTAGACAGAGGATGCCGGCTTTTTGTTTTTGTAGAGTATGTCCCCGTTGCGGAAGGGACGGATACACTCCTGCTGACAAAAGTGGATAAAATGCGTTTGTCAGAGTTTGCAGCCAAAGCAAATCGCCGGCATGGAGCGCTGTTTATCGCGTTTCCCGGAGATGAGTCGCAATATGGCGGATGTCTGGCGGCGGGGCGCGGCTTTATTCACATCAGCACAGGCGGAGATGTGGAACCGTGTCCGTTTGCCCCTTTTTCCGATATCAGTTTGAGGGAAAAGCCGCTGAAAGACGCGCTGCAATCTGAGTTATTACGTGTGGTTCGCGCGAATCACGATAAGCTGACCGAGGGCGACGGCGGCTGTGCGTTATGGCATAACCGCGAGTGGCTTACATCGTTGTTATCAGCAAATAAATGATGCTTGTGTGATA
>DBDL01000117.1 GCA_002293545.1 Lachnoclostridium sp. UBA933
GTCCGTCCATTTGCGGCATCTCAAGGTCTGTGATAACAAGGGAGATACTCTTTCCAATCGGTCCCTTTTTCTCCAACTGGATCAATTTATCCCAAGCCTCCTGACCGTTTGCCGTAGAGATCAAATGTGTATACCCGGCTCTTATTAAGCATTTTTTCAACATTTCCATCAATAACGCCGAGTCTTCCGCAAGCAGAATCGGTAAGTTTTTACGCTCTACCTCTCCTAAATCGTCAACGTCAGAAGTCCTAAGGCTGATCTCCGGATTGATNNGATTTTTTCAAAGTCAAGGATGATCATTATTTTCTCACCGATTTTTACAATTCCGGTAGCCATTGAACTCCCCTGCGTTGTAAGGGTTGCTTCCGGTTTCGATATATCCTGCCATGATATACGGTGAATCCCCAATACTTTCTGAACATGAAACGCCGTATGCAGCTTATTAAAGTTCGTTATTACATACATGTCTTTACTGCTTTCTTCATGGTTTCTTTGTATTCCGAGTACCGTTGCCAAATCAATCACACTGATAATCTCATCTCTTGGCATAAATATTCCCTCTACGCCGGGATGAGAATTTGGTACAAATGTCGGTTTCTCATAGGGGGACAGCTCACGAACCTTTGCAACATTAATACCGTAACTTTGTTCACCAACAACAAATTCTAATAATTCCAGTTCATTTGTACCACTTTCCAGTAAAATCCCTTCTTCTGCCATTACCTTTCCTCCTGTCAACTCATATATTTATTCACTATTTTATAATAACTTCCGCTACTCTATTGCCTTCCTGTATATTTAAAGTAATCCCTTTCGCATTCCTTTGATTCTTTGGCAATGCATAAATAAGCACTGTCCGGATACTCTTCCCCGCTTTGATATTGGTTTTCAAATGATTCAATACGTTATCAACACCGAGAACTACCCGCTCCGGTAAAAATGTCCTGTCCTGAATCGTAAGCGGGTATTGAAAATCCCACTTTTCTGACATATCGACTGAAACTGTCTTATTTGACGTATTCGTTAAGCTGAACTTCACTGCCAGCAAGACTTCACTATGTTCCGCTATCGCCGCACTATAAGCAGAGTTTTTGGGATACTGCCGGCAAAATTCGTAAGAATGATATGACATCCTGAGTCCCGTAATGTCATAGAGATCACTCAATGATACTTTTTCTGTCACCGGCGCTTCCGGCGCAAGATTTTGCGAATTATCGGGAAGCGATTGTGCCGCATTTCCTGAATTCGTCATATTCCCGGAGCCGGGCGCTTCCGTTTGTTCTGCTGCCGCCGCCGAAGAAGGTTCCGCAGGGGCTGTTGTAATCCAGGGAGGCGTAATCCTCCCGTCGGAATCTTCCGAATAATTCAATATTCTTCCCGCTGCGTAACTGCTTATTAATTTGCTTTCATCTTCTGTCAGACTGATTGCTTTTGTACATCCGGCAAGTAAAAACATCGACAATGCAATAGAGCAAAAGAGAATTGTCTTTGATTTATCCAATATATCCCTCCGTTCCGGTAAATTGAACTATTGATATTATAGCATAAAACTCGTATGACATCAATCACCATTTTCATAATCCAATTCAAACCAAAATTCCACACCGTTATCATAATTAAAGACCCCATATCCTTGATTGTGTGCTTCCATCACCGCTTTCACAATGGATAATCCGATTCCGTTTCCCCCGTATTCCCTTGTACGTGCTTTATCCACCTTGTAAAACTTATCCCATATTTTAGGGATGTCTTCGTCCGGAATTGATTCTCCCGTATTAAAAACACTAACTCTCACCTTTTCGTCGATTATGATTAGTTTAACCTCAATTACCTTTTCATTTTTTTCAGCCCTTTTTAGTATATCGGCATGATGTAACGCATTACTGATATAATTGGTTACTACCTCATCTATCATATACTCATCTGCCCATACGTATATGGGTTCTTTTTCCTCACAGGAAAACAAAAGAACCGTTCCTGTCTGCTTTGCCAAAATTTCATTTGCCCTCAATTTCGATTCAAGCATTTCCCTGATATCAAACCGCTCCATATGCACCTGATCATTTCCGAATTCTAATTGATTCAGACTGAGAAGTTTTTTCACCATGGTATTCATTTTCTCTGTTTCATCTATAATAACTTCACTGTACATCTCGCGGCTTCTCTCGTCTTCGTTGATATTATCATGCAAGCCCTCCGCATATCCTCTGATGAGAGAGAGCGGCGTCTTTAATTCATGTGATACATTCGCAAGAAATTCATTCCGCATTTCTTCCTGTTCCCGTTTTCGCTCAATATCCAGCTTCAATTCGTTGTTTGCTGTTTTCAGCTCCGAAATCGTTGCCTCTAATTTTTCAGACAATACATTCATACTTTGCCCTAAGATACCGATTTCATCCTCTCTGTCCTCCGAATAACGTGCGTTAAAATCCAGCTCGGACATTTTTTTGGAATGATTCACCAAACGCATAATGGGTCTTGTATAACGCCTGCTGACAAAGAACATAACAATAACACCCAGCAGCATAACAAAAGCTCCGACATAAGTAAGCATCCGATTGGAAATGTCTGCGCTTTCCTGAATATTCTGATAATTCGACCGCATGTAAATCCATGTGGCGTCATTGATTTTACTGATTAACTCGATATAAGAGGAGCCATCCCTTTCATTAAACACCCTATATATTTTATAATATTCACCTTCGTGCAAAAGTCGATAGTTTTCGTCTAAAATTGTTTCCCCTGTTTCTGCCGCAATATAAAAACCAAGCTGTTCCTTGGCTTCACCTATCTGCCATTCGGTCAACTTGGGATACTTAAATTCCAATAAAAAATAATACACGGAAAAAACATAGATATTCATTCCGTTATCCGAGCTGAAACCGTCCAGCTGCGACGCCAGCTCAATATATTCATCTTCGGTTATCGTCCCCCATTTCACTTCCCTGCAAAGCTCATCCACCGATTGGTAAACGTCCTTCATATGATTCATTTTGGATTGTTCATAATAGGAAGGCAGGTAAAAAAAATTGATACACCATATAAGAAAAACCGAAACGATAATTGCCGCCGCAAAAAGAATTACCAAACGTGCCTGTAATGAATGTTTCATTGCTATACCTCAAATTTATACCCCATACCCCAAATTGTTTTGATGCAGTTTCCTCTTTCGCCCATTTTGCTTCTTAACTTTTTGACATGAGTGTCAATGGTCCGTGCGTCACCAAAATAATCATAATCCCAAACATGGTTCAGGATTCGCTCCCTGGAAAGGGCAATATCTTTTTGCTCCATAAAATACGTCAAGAGCTCAAATTCCTTAAAGCTAAGATCAATACGTTTTCCGTCAATCAGAACTTCATGTGCCGCCCGGTTCAATTCAATACCGCCGATTTCCAGTATTCCTTCACTGGCTTGATGCGAACGGCGCAGGATTGCCTGTACTCTTGCCACCAATATTTTGGGACTGAACGGCTTGGATATATATTCATCCACTCCCAGTTCAAACCCCTTTAGCTCATCCTGTTCCGCACCTCTGGCGGTCAGCATGATAACCGGAACCTTAGAATAATCACGAATCTCACGGCAAACCTGCCATCCGTCCATTTTAGGCATCATAACATCCAAAATCACAAGTGAGATATCTTTGTTTTCAAGAAAAATATCGACGGCGTCTTCACCGTTTCCGGCTTCCAATACAGTGAAATTCTGCCTGACCAAAAAATCCTTCACTAATGTCCTCATGCGCTTTTCATCATCAACGACAAGTATTTTATGTTCCATCCGAACCCTCATTTCTTATTTTACTTTCGCATTCTCTACGACAAATTTTTTTACCGCCAATAAAAGCATGTCATCTTTCGGGTAATGGGTATTAAATTCTTTATATTGCTCCTCCAGAGATTCAATCGAGCTTTCTTTCAGGGACTGGATTTCCTTTTCGTCCTCTTCTTCTTCGGACATCACTTCAACCAATGCATTTTTATAAGCGATATCATCTAAGCGGATGTTTTCAATGCTTGCAATCGTCCGTGACATCATATAAGCCTGAGCTGCCTCTTTTGCCAATGCATCCACATCTTCATCGGTCATACCAAAGTCCGCCAATATTTCCTCTGTCGTTGCATCATTCAGCTCCCCGTAATTTTGATACTGCATAATAAAATCTGCTTTTGCCGCCCCTCGGATTTCCTTTGGTATCTTCTCAAATTCCGTATCCTTACGCAATTCCTCCCAAATATCATCATCTATGGTTTCCATTTTATCTTTTTTTAGACCAGCCGCCAGAAATTTCCGGTACTCCGACACGGTTTGATACTTGTTCTTCGTTTTTTCCGCAATGCTCCTGTCTGTTATTTTGGGGACACAGGACTTACTTGTAATGGTAAAAACGGAGGTTTTTCCTTGCAGTGATTTTTCAAAATAATCTTTGGGGAAAGGTACGTCAACAGAAAAGGTGCTTCCCACTTCTTTACCGACCAGTCCCTTTTCAAATTCATCCAAAAATTCCCCCGATCCGACAACCAGCCAATAATCCTCACTGCTTCCGCCCTCAAAAGGAACGCCGTCAACCTTACCCTCATAATCAACAATCACACCGTCACCGTTCTTTACGATATAATCTTTTTTTACTTTCATTTTTGCTTCCATTTCATTATCGACTTCTTCTTCGGTCGGATTGGCATCAAATGTACGTCCTTTGTACTGCCCAAGCTTCAAAAGACCTTCTTTTTGATAATCCTTACTTTCACCGTCGGGAAACTGCTCTCTGTATTTTTGAGCTTCGATTTCCTGCGGGGCAGGTTCTACAATGACAATTTCTTTTACAATATAATAGACTGCCATCAAAACAGTCAGCACGCCGACGGCAATAATTCCAATGGTCAATACCGGATTTAACGTTGTTCTATTGCTTTTCTTTTTTTTATTGTTTAACATAAACACCTCTCATTGATTCCTTTGTATTTTAGCCTTGGTAATTCAAACACTTCTCTTTAGTATAAAAATATTTTGTGGTAATTCTGTGTACATAATGTGCATAAAGTATTTTCACCGGTTATATTCAAAATGCTGATAATCCTTTCTGGAAGTCCAGTCGCCGCCCCACGAAAACCCATGCTTCTTAAAAATCTTAACAATCCGGTCATTTTTATGGATCATGCATCTCCGGTATTTTCCTTTGTTTGTTTTCCGGCTGCGGTTACAATAGATTTTCGCATTTTCCGGTAAAACCTTATTTCCCGCAATATAAGGATTCATCCTGGGATTGATATCAATCGCCAGTCCGTAGGCATGTTTGGAAAGTGTTCCCGAACCGGCAATGGTACGATAGTTAAATGCCGATGAATTATTGTGCGACATGGAAGCTTCATCGTCCCCGTTGTATTCGTCAATCAGCGTGATTCTTTGGATCGGATATTTTATCCGATAAAGTTCATAAAATATTTTTGCGGTTTTTTTGGCGATACGCTGATTAACAATCAATTCCCCCGTCTTTGTTTTCCCTTTAAAATCCATGTATTTTACTTTTATATAACGTAAGTCCCCATAGGATACATATGGATTTTTACGATACGAAATCCCTGTTATTTTCCTCTTTTGCTTTCTTGACAGTGCTTTATAGCGAAAACCGGGAGCTACCCTNNCTCCCGGCACCCGACTCCGTCACCGGCAGGATACAGCATAACCCCAAAAGAATCACCGTTCCGGCTGTCCTAAGCGTCTTGTTCTTCATGAACGGCAGCACTCCTTTCCGAACTGCTTATATATTTCAGAATCCGCCTCATATGATACAGCATAAATATTGTTACGGCAATCAGTATCCCTTTGTATACGTTTGCCGCCGTTAT
>DBDL01000021.1 GCA_002293545.1 Lachnoclostridium sp. UBA933
TCATATAAAACGGTACCGCTCAAATAAGGCCAGAGCAGATTAAGCAGTGCATTGGACAGATAACAGAAAAGAACAAAAATAATCTTCCTCCGGTATGGTTTGAAATTTCCTAATGTACGAAAGAAGACTGACTTTGTGTTCATACATTTCGGACAAATCTTCCGTTCTTGGTTCGGATATCTTGTATGACAAATCGGACAGTACACATCTTCCGTTTCCCGTTTCGTTTCTTCCGGCGTGATTTCCCTGCCCTCTTTGCACTTCTGAAACAACTTTTCAAACCGCTTGATGTCGCCCATAACAGTATGCGAAAATAAAGACAACCGCCATTCTTCACCTCTAAACCGGATTTTCAACACCCCTCCGTTATTGACTGGCTCTGTCTTTAAGCTTTCGATATCGGATATCGGAAATACCCGAATCGGTTTATATACTTCCATACTCGCTTCGGTTACGATTGCTTCGCCGTAGCCGCCTAACTCGAAGTCCTTTGCCGACTCCCTTTCGGCTTCATTGACACTAATTTCATCCTCTGTCAATATCAGCAATCCTCTTTTGTAACGTTCCCCCCAAAGCGCTAAATCTGTGGAAACGGCATATATGATATCCATGGTTTTCAGCCACACCTTTCCGGATTCAAACAATACTTTCTTATTGTTCCGACTACATCATACATATCAAGCGGTTTTCCGAGGTGTGCATCCATACCGGCCTCCAGACATTTATCAATATCTTCTTTGAACACATTCGCCGTCATGGCAACAATCGGTATATTGATACCGCGCGCCCGGATTTTTTTGGTTGCTTCCAGCCCGTCCATCTCCGGCATTTGCACATCCATAAAAATCAAAGAATATTTATCCGGATTTTTATCCAATAACGCCAGAACCTCATGCCCGTTTTCGGCACAATCAATCTGTGCTTTCGTTTCTTCCAAAAATACAAGTATGATCTCCTGATTGATTTCCATATCTTCTGCCAAAATAATATGACAGTCACTGAATTCTCCCGGTTGAATCTCTTTCTCCTCCTGCTTTTTGGGTACCTGTTCCTCCCATTCGGCACATTCTTCGCATTCCGCCTGGAAGCTAAATGTAAACTTGGAACCCTTCTCCTGCTTTGACGATACGCTGATACTGCCGCCCATCAATTCCACAATTCGTTTCGATATGACTAATCCGAGTCCTGTACCCCCGAACTTTCTTGATATTCCGCTGTCACCCTGCTCAAAAGGCTCAAATATCTTCTCCTGTACCTCAGGTGCGATACCGATACCGGTATCAATAATTTCTACCGTAATCGTACAGACATTGTCTTCTTTCGATGTCAGATATGTATTCAAGTAGATACTTCCGCCGTTTTGGGTAAACTTTACGGCATTTGACAGGATATTAATCATCACCTGCATAAGCCGTTTTTCATCTCCAATCAGTATTTCCGGAATATCCTCGTCTAATTTTACCACGAATTTTTGCTCTTTCTCATTCACACGAAAACTAATGACGTCCTCCACACGTTCCAGCATTTTACTAAATGAAAATTTCGACCTCACAATCTCAAACTTGTCGGCATCTACTTTTGACATATCCAAAATATCATTGATTACCCCAAGCAAATGCTGTGACGCATCTTCAATCTTACAGAAACAATAATCTTTTCGTTCCATCTCCCCCGCATTCTTTCCAATTGTCGTCATTCCGACGATCGCATTAATCGGAGTACGTATTTCATGGCTCATGTTTGCCAGAAACGCACTTTTTTGTCTGCTCTCATTATACGATTTGGTCTTTGCCGCATCAATGCGTATCAGTATGACAACTAATATCATTGCCAGTACAAATCCTAATAATATAAGTATTGCCGCCATGTTTGACATGTTTTGATAGTATTGCTTCTCCGGTGATACCATCCCGATAAACCATCCGTTGGATAATTTCCGGAAAAAAGCGACCGATGGTTCCTCCCGAAAACTGATTAGATGTTCTTCGGAAACCTTATTGCCTTTCTCCAGTTCCTCAATGTATATAGAAACCGGAATCATCGGATCACTCATTTTTTTATTGATAAACTCTTCATTCGGATGCGCCAGCATTAAAAAATCCTGACTCACTAACATTCCGTATCCGCCCAGCTTTGAAGTTGTTTTAATAATTTCATCGGCAATATGGTCAATATATACATCCAGACCGACTACCCCCAGACGATTGCCTTCATTATCAAAAATACATTCTGCATAAGTAAAAATCGTATCATTGGAAGAATTAATCTCCGGCGGTGTTTCAATCATTTTCCCTTCGTTTTCAACAGCCAGCCGGTACCATGTCTGCTCTTTGACCCAATGATCTTCCTCTTCCGGCCAATTATCCCCGTGAATAAGCACCGGCTCTTCCGCTTTCCTTTCAATACGGATAAAAAGCCCCCGAACGCTTGATGAGTCACTTTCCTGTAATATAACATCGGAAACATTAGAGATATATTCCTGTATTTTATCGGTTGAATCCCCTCTCTGGATCATTTTCTGCAGCGTTTCCGAATAATTTGCCAGTAGATTTTTCGATTTAAAAAGACCGGAATTCACTTGACTCTCCGCAAAATCCAATATTCCTTCCGCATTGCGTACCAAGCTCCCGCGTACAATGGAGCTCATAAAAAAATAGCTCAAAAAAACCATCGTAGTAAATGCAAGAATGGTAAACAAAAGCTGCATAAAAATGGTTCGGTTTTTTTTCAAGAGCTTCAACAAATGCTTCATATAAATACCGTTCTCCTAAATTGATTGATTCTCCAAAGAACTATTTCTGATTATAGCATATTTCCCTTGTATTCACAAGAATACTTTCGTACCGAATGTTCCCGGATATATTTCTATAGATGTTCCCGGACATGTTTTAACATGCCTGGCTAATACGTAAATTTCTGACGGAAATACTCCTGTAAATCCGCCGTTTTTATGCGTTCCTGCCCCATTGAATCCCGCTCTCTGACTGTAACCATATCATCCTCCTGTGATTCAAAATCATATGTCACACAATAAGGTGTTCCGATTTCATCCTGTCTGCGGTACCGCTTCCCGATATTGCCGCGGTCATCATACTCACAATGATAGGATTTACTTAGCTCCCTATATATCTTTTCCGCTCCCTCCGTCAATTTCTTCGACAATGGTAGAATACCGATTTTAACGGGTGCAATCTCCGGATGAAAATGAAGGACGGTTCTCGTTTCCCCGTCCGGAAGCTGTTCCTCGTCATAAGCATTACATAAAAATGCCAGTGTTACCCTGTCGGCCCCCAATGATGGCTCAATCACGTAAGGAACATATTTTTCTCTGGTCTGGTCATCAAAATAACTCAAATCTTCTTTTGATGTTTCCTGATGTCTTGTCAGGTCATAATCGGTCCGGTCCGCAATCCCCCAAAGCTCTCCCCAGCCAAACGGGAACATAAACTCAATATCGGTTGTTGCCTTACTGTAAAAAGACAATTCTTCCGCACTGTGATCACGGATACGCATTTCCTTTTCTTTGATTCCCAGATTCAAAAGCCAGTCGATACAAAATTGTTTCCAATAAGCAAACCACTCCAAATCCGTGTCGGGTTCACAGAAAAATTCAAGTTCCATCTGCTCAAATTCACGAATACGAAAAATAAAGTTACCCGGCGTAATTTCATTGCGGAAAGATTTTCCGATTTGCCCGATTCCGAACGGAATCTTTTTACGGGATGTCCTTTGTACATTTTTAAAGTTTACAAAAATACCTTGTGCGGTTTCCGGACGGAGGTAAACCGTATTTTTTGCATCCTCGGTCACCCCCTGAAATGTTTTAAACATCAGATTAAACTCACGGATGTCGGTAAAATTCTTTTTTCCGCAGGACGGACAGGTAATCCCCTTTTCTTCTATGTATTGTTTCATTTCTTCCTTGCTCCATGAATCGACTGGGGCATCTGTTTCTCCGTCTTTTTCCGGCATTTCCGGCTCATGCTCCCGCTTGTATTGTTCAATCATCTGATCGGCACGAAAACGTTCGTGACACTCCCTGCAGTCCATCAGCGGGTCCGAAAAACCGCCCAGGTGACCGGAAGCCACCCATGTCTGCGGATTCATAAGAATCGCACAGTCAATCCCGACATTATAAGGATTCTCACGTATAAACTTTTTCCACCATGCATTTTTGATGTTATTTTTTAATTCGACTCCCAGATTCCCGTAGTCCCATGTATTGGCAAGACCCCCGTATATTTCGGAACCGGGATAGATGAATCCTCTCGCCTTACATAAAGCCACCAATTTGTCCATCGTTAATTTTTCCATGTAAAATACTCCTTATTCTTTATTTGAAAATCACAACTGTCACATCATCGGCACCGGTTTTTATAATATTATCTTCCAGCACAATACCGTTGACATAATAAAAGATTTCTCCTTCAACCATGAGCTGGTAGTCGCCTTTCCAAACGGCGGCATAATAATTCCCCTCCAATGTACTGACTTCCACAGCGTCTGTTTTATCCGCACTTTCAACCATCTCAGGGATAAGCCCGGCTTGTACGGCTTCCTGTAATTTCCAAAGCTTTACTTCTTCTTTATTGAAATCCGCATAGGTTTCTACATTGTCAAATGCCAGCGTCACGTGGATTTTATCATCAATCTCTTTGATATATTCCAAGGTTACGGCATTACTCCTGCCGTCCGCACTATGAAATTCGTTGATTTCCTCCGTTATATACGCTTCCAGTTCTTCCGTATCATAGTAATCCTTTGAAAAATCCCAAACGATTCCCTGTTCTACTTTCCCGTCCTGGTTTAATGCAACCGTACTCTCATTTAATGCCCCGCTGTCAATTGATACGTTCTTGCTGCACGCCGTTAGGAAAAGCGAAATACTTATCAAAAGCGGAACAACGATTCGTATTTTTCTCATTATGTTTTCATCACCTTCACTTCTTCTGATTCATGATATCCTCTTATTCTACTATTATTATTGTTAATTTTCAACTGCTTTATCTAAAATATCAAAATTTACAGATTCCTTTCTCTGTGAATATAACATTTACAAAAGACCTTTCTCTGCTTCCTCCCATATGCCTATGGAATGAAACACCTTATCCACCCGGTTTTTCCAGTAGTTTCCGATGACATTCCGCAATTCCTCCAGTACCTGACCGGATACGGCAAAGGTAAAAAGACTCTTGCATTCTGTGTTAATAATCTTTTGCAATGTGAAAACAGCCGCTTCGGATATCCGAATATCCTTTGTGTCTTCTCCGCACGATTTACAAAAAACACCTTGCTTCTGTATTGAAAAATATGATAATTCCTCTTTTGAACCGCAGCACACACACTGGAATACCCTCGGCATCTCTCCGTTTATGGCAAGCATTTTCAATTCCACTATGTAACGGATCAGGTGGTTGTCCAAAGACGGTAACCCAAGTGCCCGAAGTGATTGGTATAATAAGATGAGCATTTCCAATCCGTCTATATTTTCTGCGGCAAAATAATCCGCTATCTCACAAAAGTAATAGGCATAATATACGCCGTCCAAATCACTGCGAAGCCCGGTAAAATAATTTTGGACCGCGGCGGCGTTGATATGAAAAGAATGACGTCCCCGGAATACTGCGAATTTACCGAACGTAAACGGCTGTGAACATGCCAAAAGGGGGCTGTCCTGTTTTCTAGCCCCTTTTGCAAATGCGGAAATCTTCCCATATTCTTTTGTTAAAAGTACAATTCGTTTATCGTATTCGCCAATGGGTGATGACTTTAGTACCATCCCCGTTACGTTTTCCTGCATGATCTGCTTCCTCCGCGGCAGCACTATTCAACTGGCTTTCCTCGCTTGTGCAAGCATACTGTAAATAGTCGTTAATCCGCCCTGTTTCGTAAAATAAGTTCCAGTAATCTGTCCCTTTCATCATCATCCCTCCATAAGGTTAGGATAACCGTATCACTGAAATTTATTCGTTCCGAAAGCCAAAATTCTTAATCAAAAAGTCACTGTCCCGCCAGTCTTTTTTCACCTTTACCCATAGCTCCAAAACAATGTCCTTTTGTAAAAATTTTTCAATATCCCGTTTGCTCTGAACGCGTATTTTCCCAAGCATGGAACCTTTTTTCCCGATTACAATTCGCTTATGTGACTCACGCTCTACAATAATCGTTGCTTGTATTTCCACCAACCGGCGATTGTTTCTTACCGGTTTCATTCTCTCAATAGAAACGGCAATTCCATGCGGAACTTCTTCTTCCAAAAGTTTTAATGCTTTTTCGCGGATCAGTTCGGATACAATTTGTCTTTCCGGCTGATCCGTTATCATATCTTCCTCATAAAAAGCCGGCCCTTCTTCCAAATAATCAAATACAACATCCAGCAAATGGCTTAAATTATCGCCACTTAACGCAGACACCGGAATCACCTCGGCAAAATCCATAAGATCTTTGTATTTATCAATGATACCCAACAGTTGATTTTTATCAGCTTTATCTATTTTATTCACGATAAGGAAAACCGGTACACTTTTTTTCTTTAATGTTTCCGCAATGGAACGGTCACCGGCACCGATATAATTTGATGCTTCTACCAGCCAAAGAACCAAATCCGCATCGGACGCCGTGCGTTCCGCGACAGAAACCATATAATCGCCCAATTTATTTTTTGACTTGTGAATCCCCGGCGTATCAACAAATACAATCTGTCCGCGTTCTTCATGTAAAACCGTTTGTATCCGGTTTCTTGTTGTCTGTGGTTTCTCCGACGTAATTGCTATCTTCCTGCCGAGCAGCCGGTTCATCAATGTGGATTTCCCGACATTCGGTCTGCCGACAAAGCTTACAAATCCTGATTTTTTCATCTGTCCCCCGTTAAATCAAAAATTTAATTTCCTCAAATAGTTGCTTGTTTTGCTCAATACTGTCCTCACTGCCAATCACGCATATGCGCCTGCAATCGGTAATTGCCCTGATAACCGGTGCAATCCCGCGTATCTTTTCTACATCTGCAGCAAGCAATTCGTCACGCTCCTTTTGCAGATCCTCATCCGTTACACGGTTCAAATACATGCTGTATGCTCTGCTTCCTTTTTCCTTTGGTGTCAGCGGTATGTCCAAACTGCTGATTGCCCCGATAATATATTTGGTCATATCCCTGTCATCAATACGGATATTTTCGAGATATGACTCAATCCCGTCATAAACTTCATTCGTCTTTTCCAGATTGGGGTCGCGGTATGAAACAAAATAGGCATTCCCTGTCACGGAAAAACCGCTCATCACCCCGTACGCCCCGCCTTTCACACGGACTTGTTTCCATAAATATTCGCTGTTCAATATATTACTCACCGCTTTTAATGTCCCCGTGTATTTTTGTCCCTTTTTTATAAAGTTTCCCGCTCTCGCAACAAATTGAATCTTTCCTGCGGTTTTGAAGCCCTCGTTTTTTGCTTTTCGTTCCGTTTCACAGTTCGGCTCCGGCAGCTCCGTCTTTTTGCCTGTCAAAGCTTCCTCTATAAATGTTTCCAGCTCCTTTTTACATTCCTTGAAGCCTTCTTTTTCTGCCGTGATGCTTCCGATAAAGTTATCTTTCCGGAATATTTCCGTAATCAGCTTCTTACAGATCAATATGGTTTCCTGCCCGCAATCGTCAAAGTGTTCCAATTGATCGGTAAGGAATTGATAAAAGCCGATTCCTTTTATCATATCTGCAACAAACCCTGCCTCTCCCCCGTAGGAAACACACCGACCTACCGCTGTAGAATGACCGGCGGTCTGGAGATTAATCTGATAACGGGAATGCATCTCCGCCATGNNGAGCCATGACTTCACGAAAACGCTTTTCATCCTCCAACACGGTGTTTTCCATCATTTCACGAATCAGCTCAAAGGCTTTCGGAATATTTTCATACAATACTTTCCCGTGGAAATCAAACATCAAGCGGTAACTGCCGCCGCCCTTTTCTTCAAAGACGTTCAGTGTATTGATAATCCCTCCGGTATACAAATCAATTTCATTGGATAATTGCAAATACGTATAATTCTTTGTATTGATGTATCCGAATAAAGCAACGAGCAGTCCCAGATAAGGCGCATACTCTCTCCGGTCCGTCACATCAAATGCCATTCTCATATAGGCAATTCCGTTTGTAAATACGTCATGCTTTAATACAAGGGTACCCGCAATTTCCGTTTCTTCGCAGATTATTTTTTTTGCCTTTTTGTCAATGTCCGAAATCTCAAGCAGCGGAATCTTTTCCAAATCCTCCTTCGTCGACGGTTCTTCTTGATATTTTCTCAATTGTTCCGTATGAACCCGCAGATTATTTTTTTCAGCCTCCGATAATCCGGCTAAATATTTTTTTAGTATTTTCCGTTCCTTTTTCTCCATTTCATTCGTCAGTCCGACCTTTGGCGTCACCATAACAAACGAAGTGTGCGTATTATCAATCAAATACTTCTCAATCAGGTTTTCATAATAATCCGTTCCAATCTGTTTTTTCAGGAAGTTCAAGACCTCGTTGGGTTCTAAATGCAAAAACGGCTGTTCCTTGTCATAAAGCCAACTGTCAAGCACCTGCAAACCATAAATCAGACCTTTCGGATAATACCCGAAATCCGCCTCTCTGTTTTTAAACTCAAAATGATTGACGGCGGCTTTCAGCGCCTTTTCATCAATCCCTTTTTGAATGATATCTTTCAGGGTATCAAGGATAATACTTAAAAACTTTCCTTTCTGAGCCGGTTCCGCATTTTTTGCCATAATCGAAAAGACCGGCTGTAAAATGCCGTTATCAAAAGAGGACATAACCTCGCTGCCGATTCCGGCGTCAAGGAGTGCCTGCTTCACCGGTGCTCCCGGCGTTGCGACGAGAACATGCTCCAATATCATAAACGCTTGATAAAGCTCACGGTTCAGCGCATTCTCAACCACGGCGTTGTAGCTGAAATATGTTTTGTTTTTCGTGCTGTCACCTTCGGTCAGTGAGTAATTCCCTTTGTATTCCTCCATTTTGTCAAACGGTTTCTGGCTCCGTATTTCGGAAGAGGTTTCCGAATAATCAAAATCCGATAAATACGCCTGATCTATCCAGTTCAGCTTCTCCTCCATATCCATATCCCCGTACAGATAGATATAACTGTTGGACGGATGATAATACGTCTGATGAAACTCCAAAAACTTTTCATACGTCAAATCGGGAATCTCCTCCGGTTCTCCGCCTGACTCCACACTGTACTCATTATCGGGAAACAAGCTCCGTAAAATCAGCCGGTTTAACAACTGCTCCGGAGAGGAAAAGACCCCTTTCATTTCATTGAATACGACGCCGTTGTATTTCAGCTCGTCCGAATCCAGTTCATAATGCCAGCCCTCCTGCTCAAAAATCATTTTCTCTTTATAAATGTTCGGGTAAAATACAGCGTCCAAATAAACATGGCAAAGATTTTGAAAATCCTTGTCATTACAGCTTGCAACCGGATATATTGTTTTATCGGGATATGTCATGGCATTTAAAAAAGTATTCAGGGAACCTTTTACCAGTTCTACAAAGGGATCCTTTGCCGGAAATCTTTCAGAGCCGCAAAGCAGTGTATGCTCAATAATATGGGCAACTCCCGTTGAATCTTTCGGCGGCGTCCGGAATCCGACTGAAAAAACTTTATTGTCGTCCTTGTTCTCAATCACGACGATATTCGCTTTGGTTTTTTTGTGTTGTAACAAATATCCTGTACTGTCCAGGTCTTTTAACTTTTTTTGCTCCCGGCACTCATATGCCGGAATATTTTTTGGATTCATATTTTTGTTCCTTTGCTATTCTATTTTACTACTTATTTATAGTATCACTAAAAAACGAATTTTTAAAGAGCAAATTCGTTTTTTAGCGGGAGTTATTTTTAAGTTGTATATTTCTTTGATTTTATCTGTTACTAATCCCTCGGTCATTCCCCTCCTCATACTCATTGATAAGGCATCTTCGCTCATCGGCTTGTTTTGATATCAGCTTCTATGTGCATGAATGATGTGAGAAATAAAATTTTATATTTTATTCTGTTACCGGATTTTCCTTTATATATTCGGCAATCGTATCAAACGCAAGCTCACCCATTGCTTTATAGCCTGCCGCATTCGGATGCAGACCGTCATTGTTATAAGCACCTGCCAATGCGGGAGGGTTTGAATCGGGTCTTAGCAGAAGCTGATCAAAATCCAACAATCCTTCCACTCCGCCCTTTTCATACTTATCTCTCAGCCAGGCGTTTACCCCCTGCCGGACTTCCTCATGCAGTTCCGTATAGTAGCCATTTCCATGAAACGGCGATAACGTTCCGACAAATACCTTGATTCCCTTCGCATGTGCTTTATCAATCATGATTTGGTATTCGCCCGTAATTCTCGTCACATCGTTAAGACTTCCGGCATAGCCAACATCATTTACACCAATCTGCAACACAAGATATCCGGCATTGACCTGCTCAATGACATCCCGGTCAAAACGATCCTTCGCCGGCGGTCCCTGTCCTCCGAAAATCGAATTTGCGCCGATTCCCATATTGATTACAGAAAGTCCCTTTGTCGCTTCATCACTGGGAAGATTATTTGCCAATATATCTGTCCATCTCAAATAACTGTCCGGTCCATTCGGCGAAGTGTCCGTACCGTATCCGTCGGTAATGGAATCTCCAAAACAAACGATGGATTTATTGGACGGATTAGCAACCACATCTACATTCGACAGGAAATACCAGCTTGTCGGTCTTACTTCCTGCCCCATTGTAATGTTTCTCACCTGATTTCCTAATTGCTGATAACTGTACGCCCTGGCGGCCCCATGATGGGTTACTTCGCTAGGAACCTCTCCAAAATAGGTAGATACAGCAATTTTATCAACGGCATTCACCGGATATTCAATCACATCTGAAACTGCCTTGCCTCCGGCAGGAATCGTAATACTTTCGCTTCCTCTAAAGGTTACCGTCTTGAGTGTTGAAGTTTTAATATTCGGAAATTTATCCATTGTAGGATTCGCCACAGTCGCCGCTTTGATTTCCAAATCCGACTTACCGAATTGATTGGAATAAGTCAGGCGTATTTGTTCCCCGCCAAGTGAAACACGTACAATCTGGCGTACCGTCGCATCTTTCAGTCCCGGTCTTCTAATATCTGTCGGATTTGCTTGATATTGCGAACTTCCCCAGGTTCCGACCCAATAATGAGGATCAATGGTTGGCGTCGGCGTTTCTTTCGGGGTCGGCGTCGGCGTTTCTTTCGACGGCGGCGTAACCGGTGGTTTCGTAGGAACCGCCCTATTTACAACCGTAATTTTCTGCTTGAGAACTTTAACTTTCTTATTCGTTTTTTTGTTCTTTACCGTAGCGGTAATTCTGGCTGTCCCGGCTTTCCCAAGAGAAACCGTCAATTTAGCCTTTCCCTTTTTCCCTGCCTTAACCGCTGCCAATTTCTTATTGCTGGACTTCCAGCTTACTTTTTGCTTCGATGTAAGGTTCTTGACTTGAATGGTCTGTTTTTTCTTGACTTTGCTTGTCTGATTTGTCCTCGTATATTTCGTGGTCTTAACGTTAAGTTTAAGTTTTTTTGCCCCTTCTACTTTTACGTTACCCGCCACNNAGTAACTGCAACGACTAGTGCAATCACTATTCTTTGAAATCTGTTCATTCCCTTTTTCATTGAAATTCCTCCTAGTATTTTAATACGAAAATGCTGTCTATTATTGTATCATATTTGAGGTATGATTGCAATCAAAACAGAATTTATTGAGAATTTTGTACTGAGATTATTCATCATTTCGTTAGGGGGTCAGCAGTCCCTGCGGCATTCTTAACGGAATGATGTTGCGGAATCCTGTTAAATTCATCCAACGATGAAAATAAGAACTAGAAACAGCAT
>DBDL01000018.1 GCA_002293545.1 Lachnoclostridium sp. UBA933
TCGCAATCATAAATACCTGATTTTTAATCACCGGAAAGATACGAAAAACCGCAAACCAAAATGCAACAATCCCATATCCGATTTTCTTCACACAACCACCTTATTCAAATCTTCCTTTATCTTTGTCGTAGACACCCCTTCCGTCCTCGGAAGATAAACGACCTCGCAGTGCTCCTTCAAAAAATCAAACTTTCCGGTCCAGTCATCCCCCATAACGAAAACATCCACATCATTTTTCTTTACGTCGTCTATTTTTTGCTCCCATGTATATTCAGGAAGCACTTCATCCACATAGATAATGGCCTCCAAAATCGCTTTCCGGTCTTCAAATGAATAGTACGCCTTTTTCCCTTTTCCGGCCTTGAACTCATCACTGGAAACCACAACGATCAAATAATCCCCCAGTGCCTTTGCACGCCGCAGCAGATTAATATGCCCGACATGAAGCAAATCATACGTCCCGTAAGTAATTACTTTTTTCAATGTTTCCTTCCTTCCCTGAATCCTTTATCATTGAATTTCCGGCTAATTCTCCTCCAATTTCCTTTCATACAGATCCACAATTTTTTGTGCTTCCCCCTGAGCAATCAATTTCCCCGATTCCAGAAGAATTGCCTTGTTGCATATATTCAACACCTGTTCGGTTGAATGCGACACAAACAATACGGTAATTCCTTTATCAAACATCCCTTTGATCCTGCGTTCACATTTCCGGCGGAATTTGGCGTCGCCTACCGACAGCACCTCATCCAGTATTAAAATCTCCGGTTCCACAACCGTGGCAATGGAAAAGCCCAGTCTTGCCCTCATTCCGGAAGAGTAATTTTTTATCGGAACATTGATAAATTTTTCAAGCTCTGAGAATTTGACAATACTCTTGTATTTTTCATTGATAAACTCTTTGCTGTAACCAAGCACCGCACCGTACAGATATATATTTTCCGCTCCGGTATACTGGGGGTCAAAGCCCGCTCCCAATTCCAAAAGCGGCGCTATTTTCCCATTGACCTGTATATTCCCCTCACTTGCTTTCAATACTCCCGCAATGATTTTAAGCAGTGTACTTTTCCCCGCACCGTTCAATCCCAAAATCCCGATACGATCTCCTCTGTTTACCTGGAAGCTGATATCTTTCAATGCCCAGAATTCCTGATACATCAGTTCCTTTTTTATTAATTTTATCATATATTCTTTCATATTGTCTACTTTTTGCGTGCCCAAATTGAACTTCATGCCTACTTGGTCAACATTCACTGCGATTTGTTTGCCTGCCATAGGTTCCTCCTCATGTTTTCCATATCACATTCTGCTATTAAATATTTAATATGAAATCATCCTGCTTGCGGTAAAAAATAAGTAATCCGATCAACAAAACAACAAAACTGATCCCGAATGAAAATAACATCAGCTTATAATCAACGCCTTGTCCAAAAAGACAGCGTCTGAAATTATCAATCACACCAAACACGGGATTGGCTTTCAGAAGCATCAGCGTCGTTTTATTATCAATCTCCGACGCATAATAAAAGATTGCGCTGCAATACATGACCAGCATCAGTATAACACTCCATAAATATTCGATATCACGGAAAAATACACAAAGGGTCGACAGTATCAGTCCCACTCCCACGGACAAAAGAAACAGATTCAAAAGCGGCAGTAATATCAATAATAATTCCCAAGTTACCGGTGCCTTATAACTTCCCATAAAAACAAAAAAGAAAATGACAGCCACCAATACGATAAGCGATATGAGGAAAATAACAAAATTTGATATGATACCGGACAGCGGATACATATATTTCGGTACGTAGACCTTTTTGATCATGCCCGAATTGCTTCGTATCGAACGCATCGCCGCATTCGTAGAACCCGAAAAGGCAGAATACAGGAGCCGCCCGGTCAAAACATAAACCGGAAACGGTATATTCGGATCATTCCCTGTTCGTCCGAGCATTTCTTCAAACACGATTGTCAATACAATCATCGTAAGCAGCGGTTCAATCAACGTCCATAAAATCCCCAAATAAGAACGCCGGTACCTCAGTTTTATATTTTTCCGTACCAGCTCTCCAAGCAAATAGCGGTACTTCTTAAAATTCCGAACTAATTGATTCATTTACTCATCCTTCCTAAAAGCATAAAATCTTTGACCGATATAATTAAACCCGGTGAACAGACACATCCCCGCAAACATGGCAATATTTTCCTGCCTACTCTTTGTCTGACCGGATAAACATAAACTAACAAGCGGTTTTGCCAGCCCATATGCCAATACATAACACACGGCAATATTTATCGTAAAGCGAAAAATCTGTTTCCATGATTTTTTATTATCCCGGAACGTAAAATACTTATTCAAATAATAACTTAAGATACTGGTTAATATATAATTGGAAGCTGTGGATATGATGAAAGATACACCTGCTAAATTATATAAGCCAAACATAATTGCCATTCCGACAATGGTATTCACGACACCGACAATAATGAATTTTAACAGTTTCATATCAATGATACTCTTACATTTCACAAACAATACACTACCCCCTGTCAACCATAGTATGGGATAAAACTTTCATCTTGTCAAGTAAAAATCACTCTGTCTGACAAATCGGCGGCGTAATTATGACACAAACTAGTTTTACAATAGCATGGTTAAATCTTCCGGAACTGATTTCGCTTATCCGCAGGTTCCGTCAATTAATAAAGAAACGGAGTAAACAAATGAGTGATATGTCACATTTAGATGCACTTGAGGCGGAAGCCATTTATATCATGAGAGAAGTGGCTGCCGAATGTGAAAAACCGGTAATGCTTTATTCGATTGGAAAGGACTCTTCCGTAATGCTTCATCTGGCATTAAAGGCTTTTTATCCGGAAAAACCCCCTTTCCCTTTTTTGCATGTAAACACTACATGGAAATTCAAGGAAATGATTGCATTCCGGAATCGGATCGCAGAAAAACACGGGATTGAGATATTGGAATATATAAACGGGGACGGTGTAAAGCAAGGCATCAACCCGTTTGACCATGGTGCCGTTTATACGGATGTCATGAAAACACAAGCCTTAAAGCAGGCATTGGATAAGTATGGGTTTACTGCCGCATTCGGCGGGGGACGCCGTGACGAAGAAAAATCACGGGCAAAAGAACGTATTTTTTCATTCCGGAATCAAAATCACGCATGGGACCCCAAAAACCAAAGACCCGAAATGTGGAAACTCTACAATACGGAAATCAAAAACGGGGAAAGTATCCGCGTTTTTCCTCTGTCCAATTGGACGGAAACCGATATATGGCAATACATTCAAAGAGAAAAAATCGAAATTGTTCCGCTTTATTTTGCGGCAAAACGTCCCGTCGTTTTCCGGGACGGCAATATTATACTGATTGATGATGACCGGATGAAATTACGACCGGATGAAAAGACAGAAATGAAAAGTGTCCGTTTCCGGACGCTGGGCTGCTATCCGCTGACCGGCGGTGTGGAAAGCGAAGCCGTTACATTGGAAGACATCGTTTTGGAAACACTGGGCGCCGTATCTTCCGAAAGAACAAGCCGAGTAATTGACAGTGACGGCGGTGCGGCAAGTATGGAAAAAAGAAAGAGAGAGGGTTATTTTTAAGATGAATCACCTATTAAAATTTATCACCTGCGGCAGCGTTGACGACGGGAAATCCACATTAATCGGTCATATGCTGTACGACGCCAAATTATTATTTACGGATCAGGAAAAATCGCTGGAGCTGGACAGCAAAGTGGGTTCGCGGGAAGGCGGAATTGATTATTCCCTGCTTTTGGACGGTTTGATGGCAGAGAGAGAACAAGGGATTACCATTGACGTCGCTTACCGTTATTTTACGACCGAACACCGTTCCTTTATCGTTGCCGATACCCCTGGACATGAAGAATACACAAGGAACATGGTTGTTGGAGCGTCCTTTGCCCAGTTAGCGGTTATCCTTCTCGACGCCACACAGGGAATCCTGGTACAAACCAGACGGCATCCCCGAATCTGTTCCCTTATGGGGA
>DBDL01000139.1 GCA_002293545.1 Lachnoclostridium sp. UBA933
GGAAACATGCAAAGCCTCTGCTGCCTGCTGCTGCGTCAACCCTTTTTCTTTGCGTTTTTTAGCTATAAAAGCCGCAATCTTTTTATTATCAAGCATATAATCACCTCAATAACATCATAACATATTTATGATATGAAGCAATAACCGCTTGATTGAAAAACGGCAGCGAACTCAACCTATCATAGAATTTCAACGGAAGTTCCGAAGATTTTGAAGTATTACGCACAAAAGATATTGGGGATGAATACTCTATAACGATAAGGTATTTTTATCTAAGCGATTCGTTGCACAATGAGTCTGTTTCAACAGAATAACCGTTGCATTTTAATGCAAAATAGTATATTCTGAAAGAACAAAGAAAACATCAGGATATAACAAAAAGGCAACAAAAGAATTACTTATTGTTTTATGAAAGAAGGAGTGACATCTCGTTGAGTATTCTTGCTGAAAAAGTGAAAGAGGTATTGTTTTCCGTACTTCCGATTACCGTTATTGTATTAATACTGCATGTTACGCTTACTCCGCTCCCTCTGACTTTGTTGCTTCGGTTTTTGCTGGGTGCGTTACTGATTGTCATCGGGCTTTCCATTTTCTTATTTGGTGTGGATATTGGCATTTCTCCTTTGGGAGATCACATTGGAACAGCCATTTCCAAATCAAACAAAATATGGGTTCTTATTCTGATCGGGTTTATTGTCGGCTTTTTTGTTTCTGTTGCGGAGCCTGACTTGCAGATTCTTGCGGAACAAGTGGCAGATGTGTCCGGAAATCTGATTTCAAATACTGCGATACTGATTACCGTGTCAATCGGTATCGGATTACTGCTTGTTGCCGGACTGATTCGTATTGTCTATAATTTCCCGATCAATAAACTGCTGACTGTTTTGTACGGCGTCATCTGCATAATTTCCCTCATAGTGTCACCTGAATTTCTGGCAATTTCTTTTGATGCTTCGGGTGCGACCACCGGCGCGCTGACCGTTCCTTTTATCCTGGCATTGGCATATGGCGTGTCCTCATTGAAAAGGGATAGTAAATCTTCGGAACAGGATAGCTTCGGACTTGTTTCCGTAACATCTACCGGCGCAATTCTTGGTGTATTGCTGCTGGGGATTTTATCAAGAGTTGATAAACTTTCCGGTTCGGTTTCTCCCGATTCCATGGATGGAAGTTCGGTTTTTTCTGTGTTTGCTGAAGAACTTTCTCATATTTTATTGGAATCCGTGATTGCCATACTCCCATTGTTTATTATATTTATTGTATTTCAAACCGTTTCATTAAAACTTGAAGTAAAAGCTGTCAAGAAAATACTGAAAGGACTTCTTTATACATTGATCGGTCTTGCTTTATTTTTAACCGGTGTCAATGCCGGTTTTATGAATGTCGGTCAAGAAATCGGATTTGCGGTCGCCTCTTATGAAAACAAAGCGTTTGCTGTCAGTGTCGCTTTTATCCTTGGTGTTGTCACGGTTCTGGCAGAACCTGCCGTTCACGTTTTAACCGACCAAATCGAAACCGTTACAAGCGGCTATATAAAAAGACGCCTGATATTGACTGCTTTGGCAATCGGCGTGGGATTGGCGATTGCACTGTCTATCCTCCGTATTATTGTTCCGGGTATACAGCTTTGGCATTATTTACTGCCCGGTTACATCATATCTATCGGCTTGTCATATATCGTTCCGAAACTCTATGTCGGTATTGCGTTTGACTCCGGCGGTGTTGCTTCCGGACCGATGACCGTTACTTTCATCCTCGCCTTTTCACAGGGAGTCGCAAATTCAATCCCAAATGCCAACGTCATGACCGACGCATTCGGCATGATTGCATTGGTTGCCATGACACCGATTATTACGTTACAGATTCTTGGTCTGATTGTAAAACTGAAATATGAAAAACAAAAATCATTGCATGAAAAAGGAGAATAATATGCTGGAGTATAAACTTTTGTGCTGTGTCGTAAATCATCAGAAGGGTTCCAAGGTACTGCGAATTGCCTCAAAATACAGTGTACACGGCGGTACGATCTTGCTCGGAAAAGGAACGGTAGAAAGCAGAATATTAGAGATGCTGGATCTGAATGATTCACGGAAAGAACTGGTTTTAATTGTTGCGAAAAATGAGATGGCAGATAAATGCGCGGAAAGCATTGCAAAAGAAATGTCCTTTCACAAACAGGGACACGGCATCGCTTTTACTGTTCCGATAAAAACAGTGATCGCATCCGAAAGCCCGGACGCTCAAAATAAATCCGCAAATACAAATCAATCACTGCCTAATAAAAAGGAGGAATCCCCCATGTTTCATTCCATTTTTACGATTGTCGAAAAAGGTTTTGCAGAAGATGTTATCGACGCCGCCGCCGGCGCGGGAGCAAAAGGCGGAACCATAATCAATGCAAGAGGTTCCGGCTCAGAAACAATTGAAACACTTTTCGGGATGCAGGTGGAGCCGGAGAAAGAAATCGTCATGATTTTATCTTCATCCGAATATACCGAATCCATTGCTTCAGCCATTCGCGAAAAGTTTCAAATAGACAGCCCGAACCGCGGAATTATCTTTATTTTGGAAGTAAATAAAACGTATGGTTTATTACCGCAGTGATATACCGGGACAATGTTTGCCTGGCGTAAACACACTGCGGCAGCGGACAAGCCACTGCGTGAACACAATATGACCTCGGATAAGCCACCGTGTGTTCACATTGCGGCTGCGCCGCCTTGCCGTCCGTTTATTCCGGGATTATGCAAAGCCATAACTAATGTGACAGGAGATATGAAGCATGTCGGATTTAATTGAAAAACATCACAGCATCAATGCCACAACACTAAAATGGATTGCTATCATCGCCATGATAGCGGATCACATAGCATTGCTTGCCAATTCATCACTGCCGGGCAAACTGCTTTTTGTCATGCACATCATTGGACGGCTCACCATGCCGATTATCTGCTATCTGATTGCGGAAGGGTTTTATTATACGCGGAATCGAGGGAAGTACGCCCGACGGCTTCTTATTTTTGCCGTTATATCCCAACTTCCGTTTCAGTATTTCCTTACGGGCACTCCGTTCAGTATTGTACCGCTCAATGTTTTGTTTTGCCTTCTATTGGGGTTTTGTGCTTTATGGACGCTCACAGGCAAACGCGGCAATATCGCAAAAGCCGCGATTACTGCATTGTGTATTATCGGCTCCGTTATCTGCGACTGGTTCGTGATCGGTGTGCTATGGATACTGGCGTTTGGTCTTAACCGCGGCAACTTTAAGAAACAAGCAATCTGGTTCTCTTTGACAGCCGTTGCGTTTGGGATGATTGCCCCGTTGCTTACAGGAAATTTATCTCAGCTTATGCACTTGGGAACCCTTCTCTCGCTGCCGCTGCTGATGCTTTATAACGGCAAAAAGGCAGGGGATTCCACTCCTGCATGGATGAGTAACAAGTGGATATTTTACGCGTTCTATCCGCTTCATCTATTACTGTTGGCGATTATGTATTTTGAACTGAGCTTATTTTAGTTTACGTTAAGCGGATCCGGCATTTTGGGTCTATACAACACGAAATATCACACGAAAAAACAAAACCCGCGTATTTACGCGGGTTTTGTTATGGAGCTGGCGGGAATCGAACCCGCGTCCAAACCTGAATCCCATGTTCTTCTACTATCATAGTCAGTTATTCGGTTTCATCAGAAACACTTCCATCCCCCAGCCGGAAACTAACACCCTCTGAGTTCAGCAGCCTCTAAATACTCTTTTCCGTGCGAGGCATCAAACCCGAAAACGGGCTTGAACGAAAAAGGTTGCCTGCTAAGGATGATGCAGCAGTAAAACAGCAGGAAGCTTTATTGCTGCAGCCGCAGCGATTAGGCTGCGTAAGCTAATTTTTCGTTTTTAGCGTTTAATTTTTGTTCCATGTTTTTACGTGGTCACGGAGTCCACGGATAGCTTCACCAT
>DBDL01000024.1:0-7338 GCA_002293545.1 Lachnoclostridium sp. UBA933
TTTATAAATCAGCGGGTCTTTGCACCGCCAGCAGTGCGGATAATTATGTTCTACGGTGCCGTCGGCAACTGCTTTTCCATTCTCGTAAAGGAATCGGATAATATCCTGATTGGTTTCAATCACATTTTTGGTGCCGCTGTAAAAGTCGGTGATTTCCTCGGTAAACCTCCCTTTGGAATCCACGGGATTCACAAGCGGTATATTATTTTTCTTGCACGCCCAATNNCAAACGCAGGTGCCATATGCACAATCCCGACGCCGTCCTCCGCACCGACAAAATCCGCCGTGATGACTTTAAATGCACCGTCCTCTTTCCGGTCCGCAAAGTACGGCAGCAGCGGTTCATATTTTTCCCCCTCCAAGTCACTGCCTTTGCACTCTTTAATGATATTAGGCTCTTTCCCGAAAACCTTTTCAAAATGGGGGAGGGTATTTTTACAGACGATATAAATCTCATCGACATTCTTTTCCCCGATTTTATCCACTAAGACAAACGCATAATCAAGACCGGCACCTACTGCCAGACATAGGTTAGACGGCAGTGTCCACGGGGTCGTTGTCCAAGCCAGAAAAAACACCTCTTTCGGCGCATTTTTGGTTAAAGAAGCCTGACCGGAGATTTCCATTTCGGATTTAAACTTCGCAATCACCCATTTGTCCTGACGCAGCCGTGTGGAGTCGGACTCCCTCGTATCGGAAATAGACAAGGATGTTTCGCAATGCATACAATACGGCGTAACACGATAATCCCGATAAATCAATCCTTTATCATAGCATTGCTTAAATGCCCACATTACACTTTCCATAAAGTCAATGTTCATGGTTTTATAAGCCCCGTCATAATCTACCCAACGTGCCATTTCTTCCACATACTCTCTCCATGACTCATTGTTTTGGGAAACGACTTCAAAGCATTTTTGGTTAAACGCATCAATTCCCAGACTTTTCTCAATCACATTTTTATCGTTGATCCCAAGCAGCATTTCCGCTTGGTTCTCAATCGGCAAGCCATGACAATCCCATCCCCAAACACGCGGTACGCGGTACCCGCGCATCGTCTGGTATCTGGAAATCATATCTTTTATAAACGAAACCATAACCGTACCATGATGCGGTTTCCCTGTCGGGAACGGAGGCCCGTCATAGAATACAACCTCCTCGCCGGTTCTGTTTTCTACTGATTTTTCAAAAATTTGTTCTTCCTTCCAAAACGCCAGAACCTCCGGCTGGATTTCGGAAAAATCCGGTTTCTTATCTAATTCTTGATATCCCATTATGCTCTCCTTTCCTTGTCCTTTTTCATTGTCAGCTGGATACGTTTCTTGGCTGTGTCCACATTGATTACCGTGACATCAACAACATCTCCGACGCTGACAACTTCGAGCGGATGCTTTACAAATTTCCGGTCCGTCAACTGGGAAATATGCACCAGTCCGTCCTGATGGACGCCGATATCCACAAACGCGCCGAANNCTTTTAAATCCTTCATATCGAGGACATCGGTACGTAAAATCGGTTTCGGCATTTCATCACGGGGATCACGTCCCGGTTTTTCCAGTTCCTTTATCATATCCTCCAGTGTAATCTCACCGATACTCAATTTCTCCGCCATCTTCTTTTTATCCTTGGTAATGAGGGAAAGACCAATCAATCCGCCTCCGATATCTGTTAAGCGGTATCCCAGCATATCCAGAAACTTTTCGGCGGCTTCATAGGATTCCGGATGTACGCTTGTTGCGTCCAGGGGATTTTTCCCGTCGGTAATACGCATAAATCCGGCGCATTGTTCAAACGCTTTCGGTCCGAGCTTCGCCACCTTGAGAAGCTGCTTCCGGTTGGTAAAACGCCCGTTTTCCTCCCGGTAACCGACGATATTTTTTGCAATCGGCTTGGAAATACCTGATATATATTCTAAAAGGGAAGCAGACGCCGTATTCAAATCCACGCCGACATTATTCACGCTGTCTTCTACGACCGCACTCAACGCTTCTGTTAATTTCTTTTGGTTCATATCATGCTGGTATTGACCAACCCCGATGGATTTCGGGTCAATCTTGACAAGCTCTGCCAGCGGGTCCTGAAGTCTTCTGGCAATGGATACGGCGCTGCGCTGTCCGACATCAAATTTCGGAAATTCCTCGGTTGCCAGTTTACTCGCCGAATAGACGGACGCCCCGGCTTCATTTACGATAATATACTGTACGGGAATGTTAAATTCTTTCAGCATATCTACAATGATTTTCTCCGATTCACGGGAGGCGGTTCCGTTCCCGACCGAAATCAGTGAAATGTTATATTTTTTTATCAGTCCGGCAACGATTCGTTTTGTTTCCGCTATTTTATTCTGCGGCTCCGTCGGATACACAACAACCGTATCCAGTACCTTCCCGGTTTCATCCACAACTGCCAGCTTACAGCCGGTACGGAATGCGGGGTCCCATCCCAGCACTACCTTTCCGACAATCGGCGGCTGCATCAGGAGCTGTTCCAGATTCTTGCCGAATACTTTTATCGACGTATTTTCCGCACGCTCCGTCAGTTCATTCCGCACCTCACGTTCAATTGCCGGTGCAATCAGGCGTTTATAACTGTCTTCAATCGTCGCTTCCAAAGCCGGTATCGTGACGGGATTGTCATTCACAATGACTTTTTTGGCAAGATAACGGAGAATCCGTTCTTCCGGTGCGGTTATTTTCACCGTCAAAAACTTCTCTTTCTCTCCCCGGTTGATTGCCAGAATACGATACTCCGCAATCTTTGAAACCGGTTCCTCAAACCGGTAATAGGTTTCATACACTGATTTTTCTTTCTCGTCCTTTGCCTCCGAAACCAACAGTCCTTCGTCAACGGTGGCTTTTCTTATATAAAAACGGTAATCCGCTTCATCGGCAATACTTTCCGCAATGATATCACAGGCACCAGCAATGGCCTCCCGAACGTCCGTCACTTCCTTTTCCTCATTCAAGTAAGCTTCCGCTTCCTTTTCCAACGGCTCTGCCGTTTGCTGAAGCAGTATAATATTTGCCAGACCTTCCAGTCCCTTTTCTTTTGCAATGGTTGCCCTTGTCCGGCGTTTCGGCCGGTACGGACGATATAGGTCATCCACAACAACCTGCGTTTCTGCCGCGAGTATCTGCGCTTTTAATTCTTCCGTCAGTTTTCCCTGTTCCTCGATGCTTGCCAAAACCTGTTCTTTCTTTTCTTCCAAGTTACGCAGATAATTGAGTCTGTCATTCAGGTTACGGAGCTGTTCATCATCCAGTGACCCGTGTTGTTCCTTACGGTAACGGGCAATAAAAGGAATCGTATTTCCCTCATCAATAAGCTGTATAACGGCCTCCGCCTGCCATGTTTTGATGTTCAGTTCATCGGCAATTTTTTTTGTGATATCCATTTGCTTTATGTTCTCCTTTTGTTAATTTTGCAGGGTTTTCCCGACCGCCTTTTTCCATCCGGCAACCTTTTCATTTCGCAGTTCTTCACACATGGACGGGCGGAAAATCCTTTCGGTTGATCTATTTTGTTTTATGGTGTTCTTGTTTTTATAAAATCCTACGGTCAGACCTGCCAGATAAGCCGCACCCCGTGCTGTCGTTTCAATGCACCGGGGACGTTCGATTCCGATGTTCCGTATATCCGCCTGAAATTGCATTAAAAAATCATTGGCGCAAGCCCCGCCGTCTACTTTCAGCGATTCCATATGGATTCCCGACTCCCTCTCCATAAGCTCAAGGAGTTCCGCTGTCTGATATGCGATGGATTCCAATACCGCCCTTACAATATGTGCCCTGCCGGACCCTCTTGTCAGCCCGACAATACTGCCTCTCGCATACGCATCCCAATACGGCGCGCCCAGACCGACAAACGCCGGAACCATATAAACACCGGAAGTATCGTTTATGCTGTTTGCAATCTCCTCGGTCTCCTCTGCTCTTTCTATCATTTTCNNGAACCATATAAACACCGGACGTATCGCTGATACTTTTTGCAATCTCTTCCGTATCCTCCGCCTTTTCTATCATTTTCATTTCATCCCGCAGCCACTGAACCGCCGCTCCGGCAATGAACACCGATCCTTCTAACGCATAGTTTACATGGTTATCAAAACCGCAGGCAATTGTAGTCAAAAGACCGTTTTCAGAAAATACGGGGCGTTCCGCGGTGTTCATCAACATAAAACAGCCTGTTCCGTATGTGTTTTTTACATCTCCGGAGGAAAAACATGCCTGTCCGAACAGTGAAGCCTGCTGATCCCCCGAAACACCGGCAATCGGAATCCCGCAGTCAAATAACCCCGGCTCTGTTTCCCCGAACAAATGACCGGATGGGTACACCTCCGGCAGTATCCTCTCCGGTATATGAAATAATTCTAACAATTCTTTGTCCCATTTGCAATCCGTAATATGAAATAACATGGTCCGGGAGGCATTGGTATAATCGGTCGCGTGCACTTTCCCTCCGGTCAAATTCCAGATCAACCATGTATCTATCGTCCCGAACAGCAATTCTCCGGCTTCCGCCTTTGCCCTCGCTCCCTCTGCATGGTCAAGCAGCCAGCAGATTTTTGTCGCGGAAAAATAGGCGTCAATCAACAGGCCGGTCTTTTTATGAATCATTCCGCCCAACCCTTTTTTCTTCATCGCCAGACAGTCATCCGCCGTTCTCCTGCATTGCCAGACAATGGCGGGATAAATAGGCACTCCGGTATTTTTATCCCATATCACTACGGTTTCCCTTTGATTCGTTATGCCGATTGCCGCGATTTCTGAATGAGAAACCCCCGCTTTTTTTACAGCCTCTTTTACGGAGTCCATCTGAGTCCTCCATATTTCCGCGGCATCATGCTCTACCCAACCGGGTTTAGGATAATACTGAGTAAATTCTTTCCCCGTTTCCGCATGGCTGTTTCCCTCTTTGTCAAATAAAATACAGCGGGAACTTGTTGTTCCCTGATCCAGCGCAATAACATATTTTTTGTTTTTCATTTGAACCACCAACCTTCCACTGATGAAGCGGGCAGGCAACTCACTTTCCGATTTGCATAGGAACTTGCGGTACACTGCACCAGTGTTCCATTTATAAATTCTTTTTTATTATACACAATTTTAAGCGATATGCAAAACTTTTTCATGAAACAACCGACAGGAAATCATTTCTTGAGTAACAGGGTAAACAATGATATAATAACGCTAGGGTGTGTCTGAAAACTGCTTTCTGTTAGACGGACATCACCATTTGCGGGAGATTTTGTTCCGATGAAGGAGGCAGGATTTACAAATGACACCAACTATCAAACAACCTTTATTTATTATATCCGGTGCAAGCGGCGTGGGAAAATCAACATTATGCGAGCTGCTGTTTCTTTATGAAACAGATTATATTGTATTGGAAAGTGATATTTTCTGGCATGATATTTTCAATACACCGGAAGACAATTATAAGATGTATCGCCAGATGTGGCTTCGATTGTGTTCAAACATATCTCAAATAGGGAAGCCCATTGTGCTATGCGGATGTGCCACACCCGAACAGTTTGAGGAGCTTCCCGAACGAAATGCCTTTACCGATATTTTTTATCTTGCTGTTGTCTGTACGAATACCGCACTGAAAGATAAAATGAAAAACGGCCGCGGTATTTCAGACGAAAAATGGATTATGTCTTCTCTGGAATTTAATGATTGGCTGATAAAAAACGGTGAGTCCAACGGGATGTTCCTTTTGGACAATACGCATCGGGATCCGCTGGACTGTGCAAAAATAGCAGATCAATGGATTCGGGACATGATGAACATGGTCAATTGATAAATACCGTCCTCGGTCCCATCCCGATACTGAAAAAAGGGAGATATTTATGCTGAAAAAACGAGATATTCTTTTACTGATTCTTTTGCTCGTGATCGGATTATTGATTTCATTTTATATATATTTTCCGAAACGGCAAAAGGGGGCTTATCTGGAAATAAAAATAAACGGAACGGTCACAGAAACCTATCCGTTAAATACAGATATCATCACCCGGATCGACATAGGAAAAATAAAAGGATTGTCCGATTCTATTCAAACTGACGATTATAATTATCTGCAAATCAAAGACGGTACCGCAACGATAACAGATGCAAACTGTAAAGATAAATTCTGTGTACACCAAAAAGGAATTTCCGCTGTCGGAGAAAGTATCATTTGTCTTCCGCACCTTTTAACAATTACCGTCGTTGATGAAAGCGAAGATGAACCGGACGCTATAGCGGTCAGTAAGTAAGAGAAGTCAGCCGAACACTTCAGCAAACGCTATTTAAGAGAAGTCAGACGGCAAACGAACCCTGCGGCAAACGGTTTTCAAGAGCAATCCTATTACACCGGGAGAACTGAAATGAAAGAACATAAAAACCCATTATCACAAATATCTTCTGTCACAACCTTATCGTTAGCTGTTGCCGCCGCGTTTATTTTCAGCTACCTGGAAGCTTTATTTCCTTTCCCCCTGCCGTTTCCCGGAATGAAACTCGGTCTTGCGAATCTCGTTATTGTAATTCTTCTGTATAAAAAGGGACTCGCTTCCTGTATCATTGTTGCTCTCCTGAAAAACCTTTTGATGGCATTGACTTTCGGCAATCTGTTTTTATTTGTCTATAGTATGAGCGGCGGTCTATTCAGTATTTTATTTATGTGGATTATGAAACACCAAACGGGTTTCCGTATCCTCTCGGTCAGTGCCGTCGGAGGAATCGCCCATAACCTCGGTCAGTTCCTAATTGCTTCCGCTATGTTTGGAATTAACACATTACTGGGATATGCGCCCATATTATATTTTTCCGGAATGATAACAGGATACTTGATTGGAATTATTTCCTATGAGTGTGAGCGCAGACTTTTTTTACCCCAACCCTTGACAAAGAGTCATTAAGAATAATAAAAAGAACTGATGCCGGTTGATTCTGCGCCCAACATAACATCAGTTCTCCATATCCATAGAAGCAATATAATTATTGAATACTATCGGCATATTAACAATACGAATTGAATAACATCCCGCTATAAACCGATTCCCCATAATAAGAACCCATGTTCTTATTATTCAAAAAGCTGTAGCTGCAAACCTTTTTATCAATATACTCTGCAACATTCCGGCTCATATACTCACTCTTTTTATCCAATGCTTCTAAAAACCGTTTTGGTATCTTCTTCATATCCTTTGGTGCGGTTAAAAAGTTTAAAGAATCAATCTGAAACCCGGATTCTGTCAATTCATCTTTAAAGGAATGAACAAGATTTCGTAATTCACCGCCTGGCCGGGACGGCGCTCCTTGAGCAGCTGCAAATTCATCACTTCTGGTCAGC
>DBDL01000024.1:7377-7578 GCA_002293545.1 Lachnoclostridium sp. UBA933
TCCTGTGGCAACTTTCAGTTCCATAGAAATCCGTTTGACATCTAAGGCATATGCTTGCTTTTGTTCCGATAAACGAACCATTACAAGCGGTGACTGTTTGTTATTGTCAAGAATATTTTTGTAGATTTTTCTCAGCTCGCTTTTTTTATGAACATTCGTCTTATCCGGAACTTTCGGTAAGTAACCACCTATGTAAAAATT
>DBDL01000092.1 GCA_002293545.1 Lachnoclostridium sp. UBA933
AAAGACGCAGTCCCTGGTCATTCCCTTTTCCGTTTGGCTCAAATTTTCCGATATATGCCGATTCACAGGCAATCACTTCGCCAATCCAACCGCCGCCTTTCCATATCCGTGCAGACCCGGCAATATAATCCGTTCCTTCATACCAGTCCCAGCACCATTCCCTTACGTTTCCTGACATATCATATAATCCTAATTCATTTTGTTTCTTTAATCCAATCGGTTTTGACTTACAATTATTTTTCTCGATGGCATCCCAATTCCAATCAATTAATAATTTTTCATCTCCCGATATTCTCCAGTACCAAGCCACCTCGTCTATCCCATTGCCTCCGCTGTATATGTAATCTTTCGTCTTCTGTCCGCCGCCGGCGGCATACTCCCATTCCCTATTCGTCGGCAGACGATACCCGTTTGCTTTTTTATTTATCTGAACAACCCATTTTAATTTATCTACGGTGCTGTCATTATCCGGGTCTTTTTTCTTTTTATTTATTTTGTAATACGGTTTCAGACCTTCTTTTTTGCTTCTTTTATTGCAATACTCAATACAATCATACCAACTGACCGTTTCTACCGGCAGATTCTCCCCTTTGAATCCGGACGGATTGTTTCCCATGATTTCTGTCCATTCCTTTTGCGTTACTTCATATTTCCCAATATAAAAATCTTTTACTTTTATCTTTTTCTCTGTATATTCGGAGGTTATATTCTTGAATACCCCTCCCTTAACCAGTACAAATCTTTTAGTATCCTCCATCGCTTCCGAGTTATCCAAGTCTGCCGATGTCAAATCCGTACCGGTTTTTTCCGCACTTGAATTTGCATTTGCTTCTTCCGTATCGCCGTCAGAACAAGACGTCAATATCATAATTGAAAATAAAATAATGAGAAAAAATGATTTTTTCATTGATTTTTCTCCTTTCTGCTGATAGTATAAAGATAACTGTCATAACCTTATGTTGCTTATACTTCCCTCCAGGGGTACCGGAGGGGAAGTCTGATGCAATTGTATACAGGTTAGCAGGTTACGTTACATAGCGGTTAAATGCCAATCAATACTTTTTTCTCAAGGTACCGATTAAGTTGTTGCATTGGCATAACCGTTTTGGCAGTTAAACCCTTCACATACAAATGACTGATAATTCCAAGTGTTTCCCAGACCCATACCTGCGTTTCTTCATGCATTTATATGGTTGCAAAGGTAATCGTATGGGTATCACCAACCTATATACTCCAATATTGGTTCTCACCGCTTGTATATAGAAAACTTATTATTATATGCCCCGAAATAATACATTATTACTATTTATTCTAAATTTACTATATCATACCATGATTAGTATATTTAGACAATCCTATATTGAACGTATTTTTTAAAATATTACAGATTAAAATTTGTATCAATATTTTTTTGCAAATTTACTATAATTTATACAATATACTTTTTATCTATCAAAAATTACATTGTTTTTATAATATCTATAATTAAGATGGGTGTGTGTTTTACTAGCTATAAGGAATATTAACCACAAATATATTGTCGGAGGAGGAAATTATGAATGATCGAAAAATTGATTTTATTGTCGCAGTAAATCATGAAAGATATTTTGAAGAATGCAAATTTTATATTGAGAAGCTAATCGTTCCGGAAGGTTATGAGATCGGTCTGTTAAGTATCAGTGACGGACAGTCAATGACCTCGGCATATAATGAAGGCATGTCTGCTTCACAGGCAAAATATAAAGTCTATCTGCATCAGGATGTCTTTATTTTAAACAAAGAATTTATTTTTGATATTCTGAATATTTTTATGAACGATTCTGCGATTGGGATGATGGGGGTTTTTGGATGTGAAAACATACCGGAAGACAGCGTTTTTTTTAGCAATTGGGATATTGGCAAGATAGTGGCGGATAACACAGGTGAACTTTTTACTTTTAATAAGAATCCCGATAAACCGTATATTCCGGTAAAAGCAATTGATGGGTTAATCATGATAACTCAGTATGACCTGCCATGGAGAGAGGATATCTTTCAGGATTGGGATTTTTATGATGTATCCCAATCCTTTGAATTTCGCAGGAAAGGATATCAAGTCGTAATTCCCTTTCAAAAAGAAGCTTGGTGTTTACATGACTGCGGTATAAGCAAGCTGCGAGGATATGAAAAAAGCAGAACAATATTCATAAATGAATATTGTTCTGAAGAAGCAAAAAAGAATCCTGTCACTGCTCATGAGTATCTGAATAAGGAAGTGGAACAGGCGGAGAGTCTTTACCGCCGTACCGTCGCTTTATTTGAAAACAGGGAGATTGATAAAATCACTAATATACTAATGGATATAGATTATGAAACTATTTTTCATTCAAAACTCCGAATTATGTTTATTGCAATGAGTATCCATAATATTGAAAAAGACGATATCCAACGCGATTACGATTTTTTTATTGATAATTATCATTCATGGGCGGATTTCTGCAATTTTTATCAAGAGATAAAATTCATGCTGCGAAGAATCGAGCAAGGCTATTCTGATAAAAAAGATATTGCATTTTTACAAACCCTATACTCCGAAAAAAAAGTTTCAAAATTTGCGCTGTATGTTTTTATTGAGCGGTACTTAGCCGAAAAAGAAAAAGCTTACACTTTTCTTTTCCAGCATTAATTCATCAAACATGTTATCTCTTGGGATATCAACACTTGTATGTTTTTTTGTGTGCCTTAATTTTTTTCATTGCCCAGCCATAATGACTGGCTGTAGTGGATACGCAATAGCTCCCGACGGTATTGGTTCCTGCCCACGGAAAAATTCCTTTGGAAAACAATTCATCATTTGAAAAATGATTTATCAGTTTTATAATAGTTTCATGGCTTTCCTTTACCATTTCTTTCGCATCATGGAGTGATGTGCCCTGATGCTTCTCCCAAAACCCCACATTCATTTGTCCATAGGATCTCCAATTATACGGTGCCGGCAAAAATGGCTTCTGTTCTCCTTTTTGATTGGATTCAACCCAATCCAGCAGCAATTGATGCCACTCGTACAAATGGACAAGTACGTCACGCAAATTCTTATCCCGTTCCCAGTGTGCCTCCTTGCCGGCAAAGGCGTTTCCAAAATCGAATGCCGCTTTCTGTTCATCTGCGGTCATAGAATCAATCAGTTCCCACATTTTTTCAAATTCTCCGTTTGCCGCTTTCAATAAATCTGGTTTTGTCGTTGGTCTAGCCATAATTTGTTCCTCCGTTTTTTTTATATATGAAATGACAGTTTTTTATGTCGTTTCATATAGTATTCAGTTCTATTAATACCATTATACAATATATAAAGTGACTACTGTATGTCATCTTATAAATCATAATATAATTTTTTTATATTTTCTGCCTGCTTCCGCAAAGTTTCTCTGACGTTTTGCGGTTCCATTACCCGCACAGCCGTACCGAATGACAACAAAAAACCAAGAAGCCAATCGTCATTCGGCAAATCTTTTATTACTGTAAAGGAACCGTCTTTATTTTTTTGAATATCTTTTTCATCAAACTCGTCATATACCCGATAGGCACTCTCAGCAGAAAACTCCAGTTTCAGATGAACAAGCACCGGTGATGACACGTTTTCGGTTTCTATAAACGGCGGAGTGAAATCTTGCCCTGCGAAGCTTTCCTCGGATACTTTTACCTGAAGCATCCGACTGACTTTAAATGTCCGATAATCCTCTTTTTGCAGGCAATATGCCTGAATATACCATGCTGCGAATTTAAAAATGAGTTTTAAGGGGTACACGGTCCTGTTTTTTGTTTCACCATAAGAACTTGGGTAGGCAAAAGAAATGGAACGTTTCTCTATGACTGCATTTTTAAGCAGTTCAAACTTTTCGTTATCTTCCTCCGATTTTCCCCAACGAGAAAAATCAACTTCTATCCAGTTGGTATCTGTCTTAGAAAATAATGTGCCAAGCTTTGAAATAATATTATCCGCATTGATATGCTGTGTGGACGCAAGACTTTGTAATGCTATTAAAATTTGATTCTGTTCCTCCTCCGAGATGGTTGTTTTATTCAAGATAAAACTATCCAGTATTGAAATGCCCCCTCCCTTCCCTCTCGTTGTATAAATAGGAATACCTGCCATTGTAAGCGCTTCTATATCGCGTAAAATTGTTCTTTTCGATACCTCAAAATATGCCGCTAATTCATTGGCAGTAATGCTCTTTTTGTCCAATAGGATATATATGATTTCAAATAATCTGTATATCTGCATGTTATCCTCTTTTCATTGATTGAATTATTTTTATATGATTTTGCTTTCTTATTCTTTTATCGGAGCATTACCGAAACGGATTTAGGGACGGAAGAATTGGCGCATATGGAAATTGTTTGCGCAATTGTTCACCAGTTGACAAGGAACTTATCACCGGAAGAAATTAAAGCACAGGGATTTGAAGATTATTATGTTGACCATACCGTCGGAATCTATCCTCAATCTGCGGGCGGTGTACCGGCAACCGCTTTAGTAATGCAGAGCAAAGGCGACCCGATTACGGATTTGCATGAGGATATGGCAGCCGAGCAAAAAGCCCGTACCACTTATGATAATATTCTCCGGCTTGTTCACGATCCTGAAATCTGCGATCCGATTCGATTCCTTCGGGAAAGAGAAATTGTTCACTTCCAGAGATTCGGTGATGCGAAGCTTACTGATTTAAGTATTTATCGTGATAGTTTTGTTAATTTTACGCAAATACTCATCATTTTTGTGCACTGCTGCTTTTTTGAGATCCATATATGCTACCATATCATTATTGCGTTATATGAAAAAACGTGAACGCGGTTGGAAAATCAATAATATTACATAAATAACTTATATGGAGGGAATGTATTGTGACAATCAACAAAGTACAGAAAAACGGAAAACTCATACTTGACATTGAAGGACGGCTGGACACTGCTACCGCACCGCAATTACAGGGAGTGCTGATCCCCGCATTTGACGATTGCAAAGAAATCGCACTGGATTTTGCTGAACTGGTGTATGTTTCTTCAGCTGGATTGCGCGTACTGCTAATGGGTCAGAAGCAAGCGAAGAAAACAGACGGCACCATGACACTTCAAAACGTATCGGACGAGGTTATGGAGGTTCTGGAAATGACCGGGTTTACGGATATGCTGACAATTGAACAGCAGCGGAATTTTTTATAATAGGAGCGGCAAAACATGAAAAAGCATTCATCCGGGGGGCTTAATCGTCCGCTTGGCAAGACAATCACCATAACGGTGCTGATTATTACGGTCATAGCGTTTGGGATCATTACCTTTGTTATCGCAAAAATCGTTTACGATCAATCAAAATCGCAGTCGTTAGAGATTGCTCGCGGCAAAACCGAAACCGTGGCGGCACAGATGGATGGTTTTATCCACAGTTATGAAACCGCCGCCGAGAACAATGTGTTTACGTTGGCACCCTTTCCTAATGAGGATGACGAGTTTTACCTGGGGCTTATGCAAAACCAGACGCAGTCCAGCGAGATCAATTTTCGGGATGTGTATGTCGGGTTTGCAGACAGACGGCTGCCCATCACCGGTCTTAGCACGGTATTTCCCGATGATTATGACGCACGCACCCGTCCGTGGTTCACAAAGGCGATAAAAAACCCAGATCAAGCATATATATTCGAGCCGTATTTTGACCCGGTCTTAAGCGAAATGACTTTTACAATTTCACGTGCGATTAAAGGCGATACGGGCGGCATTTGGGGCGTTTATGCGATGGATATCACAACGCAGCAATTGCAGGATTATGTAGATATCGCAAACAATACCGATGACGGGAGCTATTACTTCGTAATGAACGGGGACGGGGACCTGTTCTCCCACCCCAACTCCGCACTGGCACCGCAGCCGGACGGTACCATCACCAACATGACCACACATGGCAATGGCAGCAGCGAGGCGCTTTATAAGTATATCGTTTCGGAAAACCATGACGATGCTATGGCGTTTACCAACGCCAGCAGAACCGGAAGCTATTATTACACCGCATCCCGGGCTGAGATATCGGGCTGGTATGTTGTAGGGGCAGTGCCGGTTGTCAGCATTATGACACCGGTGTATACGACATTGGCGATCATCATCTCCATATTTATTGTTACAGCCGCCGTTGTCATACTTGTACTTCGCCGCAGCGTCGGCAAATGTGTTGTACAGCCTGTCGTGGAAATACAGGGTGCGACGGAGCGTATCGCGGGCGGTGATTTCGACTATAGGATGATATCACAAATGCCGGGTGAGTTGGGCGCACTATCAAATGCAATTCATGCTATGGCGGATGACCTAAAGAGCTATATAGCCAACCTGACTGCCGTGACTGCCGAAAAAGAACGCATCGGTGCGGAGCTTAACGTGGCGGCGCAGATACAGACCGATATGCTGCCGAGCATCTTCCCGGCATTTCCCGGACGCCCAGAGTTCGAAATATATGCAAGTATGCAGCCGGCAAAAGAGGTCGGCGGCGATTTCTATGATTTCTTCTTGATTAATGATAACACACTCGCGGTCGTGATGGCAGACGTATCCGGCAAGGGCGTTCCTGCCGCGTTGTTTATGGTGATAACAAAAACTCTCATACAGAATACTGCGCTATCCGGCAAGACGCCGGAAGTCGTGTTTGAAATAGTGAATAAGATGCTGTGTAACCACAACGATGCAGGGATGTTTGTGACAGCCATACTCGGCTATCTGGATATCTCATTAGGCAAATTCACCTTCACAAACGCCGGGCATAATCCGCCGCTTATACGCAAAAACAACAGATTTGAATGGCTGAAAACCAAAGTCAGCTTTGTGCTGGCCGGTGACGAGGATACCTTCTACCGACAGCAAGAAATAGAGCTGCAGCCCGGCGATGAGCTGTTTCTGTACACCGATGGTGTGACTGAGGCAGTGAACAACAAGGAAGAACTGTTCACTGCCCCAAGGTTGCTGGAAACAGCCAACACCAACTTAGACAAACCATTAAAAGAATTTACGACAGCAATAAAGAGCGAAATAGACAAATTCGCAGACGGCGCTGAGCAGGCAGACGATATAACCATGCTGGCACTACGGTACACATAAAGATAAGTACAGGATGAAGGGATTGAATACATGAAAAGAATAATCGCTGTAATACTATTATTACTGACAACCGCATTGCCGCTTACGGCCTGCGGCACTAATGCGGATTCGGAAAACGAGTCCGGCGCCGAATCCTATGAGGATTTTATCGGCAAAACCATAGGCGTTACTTTGGGAACGATATGCGATATTGTCGCAGAGGATGATTTACAGGGCATAGCGACCCATTACAGTGATACGTCCGCCGCGCTGGAGGATGTACGCAAGGGGCGGCTTGATGGGTTCATGACAGATTTATCGGTAGTGAAAGTGCTTGCGGCTGAGCCGGGGAATGAGAATTTTGAGTATTTCCCCATCCCGGAGGATATCTTTAACGGTCCTATGGGCGCATATTCCATTGATCAGGATGTAATCGACCGCTTTAATGTATTTCTGGCGGAGCTGGATGCGGATGGGACGCTTGCTAAGATGCAGACCCGTTGGCTGGATGATGTGCCTGATTTGGATTCCCCCATGCCGGATATCCCCGCCGCCGGCGAAAACGGAACACTCACCGTCGCTACTACCGGCGCAGCTCTGCCTTTTTCCTTTATTGGCGCGAACAACGAATTAAAAGGGTATAGCATAGAGCTTGCCATGCGTTTCGCCGCCCATGAGGGAATGCACATAGAGTTTGCAGAGATGGAGTTTGGCGCAATGATTCCCTATGTCGCAGCCGGGCGTGCGGATTTTGGCATAGCCAACGTATCTATCACCGAGGAACGCAAGAAGAGCGTTATTTTCTCCGAACCGATTTACAACGACCGATTGGGGATCATTGCACTCTTGCCGGGGGCATCATCGGCGGTTCAAAGCATGAGTTTTTCTGAATGGATAAGCACTGGTATTGATCGCAATCTTATTGCAGAAGACCGTTGGAAGATGATACTGGACGGCTTGGGTGTAACAATGCTTATGTCTATGCTGTCACAGCTTTTGGGTACGGCACTTGGATGTTTTGTCTGCTGGATGCTGATGCACAGGATCAGAGTTATACGAACTATCGGCAACGCCTACTGTGCCCTTATTCGCGGTCTGCCTATCGTGGTTATTCTGATGATAACCTATTATATAATATTCGGCAGTTCAGAATTTTCCGGTGTATTGATTGCAGTCGCTGCGTTTACCATGACCACAGGCGCAACCGTCGCTATTATCCTCAAAGGTGCGATAGAAACCGTTGACCCGGTGGAGATCGAGGCAGCGCGAAGTATTGGCTTTTCGGCAGCAAAAGCATTCTTCACAGTAACGCTGCCCCAAGCAATCAGACGGGCGCTGCCGGGCTACACTAATGGTTTTGTAGAGCTTGTAAAGGCAACTGCCATTGTAGGCTATATCGCCATACAGGACTTGACCCGCGCAGGGGACTTAATACGCAGCCGAACCTATGACGCTTTCTTCCCCCTCATACTTGTGGCAATTATATACTTGATCGTCACAACAGTTTGCGTTCTGCTGTTTCAGTTTATTATCAGAAAGATAAATGGTGAATCCAGATGAGTATACTATCAGTAAAGAATCTTGAAAAGCGTTTTGGAGATAACGTGATACTGAAAAATGTATCGGCTGATATAGAAAAAGGCGAGGTCATCTCCATCATCGGACCTTCCGGTACCGGCAAAAGCACGTTTTTACGAGCAATGAACTTCTTAGACCCGCCTACAGACGGCGAGGTGTTCTTCGATGGCAGGTTAATCACAAAGAAGAATGTGGACGCGGTGCGGCGCAGGATGGGTATGGTGTTTCAGAATTTTGGATTGTTCTCCCATATGAATGTAATGGATAACCTGTCGGCAGGACCGGTCAAATTACTTGGGGTTTCCAAAAGCGAAGCGGAGGAAAAGTCCGCTGAACTGCTCAGAACGGTCGGTCTTTATGAACGGGCGCGCTTTATGCCCCGGCAGCTTTCAGGCGGACAGAAGCAGCGTGTGGCAATCGCTCGATGCCTAGCCATGTCACCGGAGGTCATACTGTTTGACGAACCGACCAGTGCTCTCGACCCCACGATGGTTAGCGAAGTAATGGCGGTTATGCGTAACCTAGCCAAATCCGGTATGACCATGCTTGTGGTCACCCATGAGATGGACTTCGCCCGCGATGTTAGCAGCCGCGTGTTCTATATGGATGAGGGCGGCATATATGAACAAGGCAATCCGGAGATAATCTTCAATAATCCACAAAGGCAGAAAACACAGGCGTTTATATACAATATCCGCTCATATAACTACGAGGTGGAAAGCCGCGATTTCGATTACGCTGAAATGCTCTCCGGAGTGGAGAATTTCTGTTTCCGTCACGCAATCGGTAAAAGAGATGCGAACAGGCTTCAGCTCATAACCGAGGAGCTTATTATAAATATAGTAACTCCGCAGTACGGGGCGTGCTCGCTAGCGGTGCATTTCTCAGAGAAACAAGAAACCTGCAATATATCGGTTTCATACAAAGGTGAATCAGGAAACGCACTGGACGGAGCCGCGGATGATTTATCGGTAAGCATGGTTAAAAACAGTGCGAAAGAAATACGCCACCAGTATGCGGACGGCATTAACACTTTGACGGCGGTGCTGTAAGGAGGATGAGATGAACGAGATTATCATCGAGGCAATACTTGAAAATATGGATACGGTGCAGGAGTTTATCAGCGAGCGGATAACCGACTGCCCCATGAAGATTCAGAATCAGATTGGGATAGTCGTTGACGAGATATTCTCCAATATAGTCAATTATGCCTACAACCCGGAGGTGGGCGGAGCAAAGGTGCGCATAACCGTAGAGGATGATATCACCATCGAGTTTGAGGACAGCGGCATAGCCTATGACCCGCTTACTGCCGTGGTGCCGGATGTGACGCTTTCGGATGA
>DBDL01000028.1 GCA_002293545.1 Lachnoclostridium sp. UBA933
GTCATAGACCCTCCATCCCATCGCGATTACGATGTCTAGCTTTTTGTACTGACTTGTACAAAACTACTATAACAAATTTTGTTTCTTTTGGCTAGATGCCAGAGGGAAAAATCGTTCGACGAAATTCTACAAATATCCCGTATTTTCGCTGTTTTCTATCTCTTTTATTACACTGTCTATCACGTCGGTAACTTTCATCACCGCATTTTGCTGCTCACTGGCAAACATCTTTTCCTTATAAACACTCCGATTTTCATAAACATGCTTTACGGCTTCAAGCAGCTTGGGTCCTGTCAGTGCGTCTTCCTGAATTACATAACTGAATCCCTGTTTCTCAAAGGATTCCGCATTTTTAATCTGATCGCCCCGTGAGGCGTTTTTCGATAACGGAATCAATACATTCGGTTTCTTCAGTGCCGCCAATTCACAAATCGCATTCGCACCGGCACGGGATATAACCAATTCTGCCATGTTGAGTAAGTTACATAATTCCTTTTGGACATACTCAAATTGAACATATCCTGTTTTGCCCGATAAACTCCCGTCTACTTTATCTTTTCCGCATAAATGGATCACTTGAAAGTTCTTTAATAAATCCGGCAAAATACTTCGCACCATTTCATTAATAAAAGCGGAGCCAAGACTGCCGCCAATCACAAGGATCACCGGCATGTTTGCCGTAAACCCACAGTAATCCAATCCCTTAATGCGGTTCCCCTGAAAAAGCTCTTTCCGAATCGGCGACCCTGTCAGCACTGCCTTCTCCTGCGGCAAATTTTCCAATGTTTCGGGAAAGTTCACACAAATCCTTGCTGCGGAGGGCAGACTCAGACGATTGGCAAGTCCGGAGGTAATATCGGACTCATGTATCACAACCGGGACTTTTTTTCTTTTTGCCGCCATCACGACCGGAACCGTCACAAACCCTCCTTTTGAAAACAGCACATCCGGTTCGATATCCCGTATTATCTTTCTTGCTTCACGAAAGCCTTTGACAATGCGAATCGGATCCGTAAAGTTTTTGATATCAAAATAACGCCTTAGCTTACCGGATGATATCCCGTAAAAAGGCACGCCGGTTTCTTTCACCAGCATTTTTTCTATTCCGTCATGGGAACCGATATAATGAATCTCATATCCCCTATGCCGTAATTCGGGAATCAATGCCAGGTTCGGCGTTACATGCCCAGCCGTCCCGCCTCCTGTCAATATTATCTTTTTCATAATATACGTGATATCCCTTCTTATAAATTCTGAATAATTTTATCCTTCACCGCTTCAAAATCCTCAATACCCTCCGCCGCTGCTTCTATTTGAACCTTATCCCCCTCAAATCTCGGAATAATATGAATATGAAAATGGTTTATTGTCTGACCCGCTGTTTCCCCATTATTTTGTATCACATTGATTCCGTCACAGTCCGTTGCTTTTTTAACGGCAATCGCAATTTTCCTTGCCATAGGAAATATCTTTTCTGCCTCAGCTTCCGACAGCTCAAAGATATTTTCCTTATGGTTTTTAAGAATAATTACGACATGTCCCCGACTCCAAGGTTTTATGTCAAGTATCGACAATAAGAAATCGTCTTCAAAAATTTTGTAAGAAGGCAACTCTTCTTCTATAATTTTGCAAAATATACAATTTCCCCTCATTTTTTTCTTCCTCCATACTAAATGTAGTGGTCAAACAAAAGTTCTTTTCGACATATTGTCGTTTTTGACGAATTTATAAAATACCCGAAAATTCTTGATTTTTTAAATTCGTTGTATTTAATTTCAATAAAAAAGCCTTATATATATGTCTGTATCGTCGAATAATGTCGAGAACTTTTTGTTGAAAATGTTCGAAAAAGCTGTTACAATGGGTCTGACAAAACAACCTGTTACTATGATCGAAACTTTCCTTGGAGGATATTATTTATGAAAACACAGCTCGCCGCATACAAAAATTTAGCAGATTCGCTAACACTCATTCACTTTAAAATGGAAGAACTCAAAAAGGAATTTCCGCCGCTGATAAATTCCATGACTTATATGGATTTATCCGAAGAACTTGAAACCCTTGCTTTATGCGTTCGCAACAGTCAGAAAATGAAAGCGCCGCATGATGTTACCCTGCTAAAACCGAAAAAGAGTATCAAAGTTACGTAATACCTTAAAATTCCCCTGCACCGTTATTTCACCGGACATAAACGCACTTTGAAACGTTCTTTTACCTGTTGTAATGGATTCCAAAATAGATGCAGTCGTTCTTGCGGTAACGTCTGCATCTTTCATTACTCCATAGTAACAATTCAGTTGGTCACCGTCAATATCAATGACAAGACTTACATCTTCATCACTTACTTCAATCAGAAACGAAGCTTTTAAATCATCTACGGGATGAAAATGAGTTTTTAAATCTTCCACATATTTTTCCGCATTTTCTTCTCCTCCCAGCATTCCCTTGAATAGATTTGCCAATTCTTCAATATCTTCTTTTTGTTTTTTCACATACTTGTCATCGGAAACGTACGTTGAAAGCTGTTCGCTTTCCTGTGGTGTCAAGTTGAGTGAACGGCTTCTCAATACATTTTTCTTTACTTCATGAATACTGCTCGGAAATGCGACCGCCTTTTTCGCCATCCCCTGATAGAATTGCTCCGCATTTTTTTCTATCATATAATTATATTTGGAATTCGTTTCAAATTCAACATGATTATCAACATACGCACAAATATTTACGCCGGGAATGCCGCCGAGCATTTCCCATGCTTGTATTAAATTTAACTGCGCCTCCTGTTCCCCATACGTACTTGACAGTACAATCGACATCATCTGTATTTTACTTATTTTATCTTTATCACCGTATAGCCAGCAGGAATCTAAAAACTGCTGAATAAGCCAGCCAATTCCAAGCCACTCTACGGAAACTGCAAGAATAACACCGTCCAACTCCTTTAAGGTTTTGGGAAGAACGGATATTGCATTTCTTTCTTCATATAAATTATATCTTTCAACATTGACATGCAATTCATCTAAAACATTTTCCACTCTTTCAAGAACAAACAATGTCGGGTCATCAATCAGTCCCCGCCCCCCGTAGTAGATACCTACTCTCATAATCATTCGCCTTTCTGTAATATTGTTACTATACTAACATAGACTCCCCTGTTTTTCAAATATTTTTTTCATAAAATACTTTAGAAGCCGCATAACTTTCTGCCAAAATAATAACACTCATAAAGATTATTACCTTAACTCTGTCATATCTTCCCGAAATCTCATAGCACAATAAATCCGACTGCAGAACGATGGCAGTAATAACGCCTCCCCCAAAAAGAAATCCAACCATAAGCAACCACTGCCTTTTATCATCTTTTTGATTTGCCGGCTGCTTTTCCGGACTCCCTTTTTCTTTATTTCTATAGTCAATATCTGCCTCTTCTCTATTGTTCATTTTTTCTTTACGGATTTGTTTTTCTTTTGTTTCTGTTCTATAGCCCATCGAATTTTTTTCATCTAAAATAACATGGTGCAGCCGGCTGAGTCCGATTGCTTCTGTTTTACATCTTCTATGTACCTCATAAATAAAATGAATCAATTCCTTATTTGTGTGATCCATAAGACCGATTAACCGTTCCGTTAATTTTATGATACCCGTTTCATTATAATTGTTTTCTCCTGAAAGCGGCAGAAACGGGATATAGGCTTCTCCATCCGGCGAAAAAAAGATGCTTTCCGGCAGAAACAATATTTCATACTCTTCAATAAAATATTCCCTTGCGGACTCGCTAATCCCAAAAAATTTGCAAAACAATTCTTTTATTTCTTCTTTTCCAAAATTCAAGTGACGTAAATATTCATCCAGTGTAAGTAAACCGCCAACCTCATAATAAAAGCTGGGTTCCCCGTCAATCCGGCGCAGAATTGGCTTCAAAATCCCATTAATATCATGATGCCGCAGCATTTCTATCATATGATTTCCTTCCTGCAGGCAAGCTTCACTGATTACAAAATACTCCGTCCCCATCTCATGTACTGTTTCAAACTTCATCAGAATCTCCTTTTCCTATTGCGGCATCCCACATCAAAGCTGTCGGATCCGCCTTGCCTTGTTCGGTAATTATTTGTGCGGTTTCATCATCTCCCAGCAATGCCCTCTTCAGCATAGGAAAAGATAAAGACAAAGAATAATCCACCGTTATTTTTTTACTGAAAATCCGGTTCTTTATTTCCGCATGATGAATCCGGATAAGAAAAAGCTTTCCCGCTAATTCCCCGTTTATCTCCTTTCCGCTTTGATCATCTTCCGGTTCTTTTTCGAGGACATAATGACTGGCAGACAAAACAACCGCTTTATCATGCATGAACATTGCCGCATAGCATAACGATAATATGACAAAAACCGAGATTGTCATAACAAAAACAGCTTCTACCGTATAGGACCCTTTCCGCTTAACCAAATAACATCATCCCCCCATATGCAAAACAAGCAAAAGGCGCAAAGGGAATCCGGTATTTTTTTCCCACATGGCAAAAGATAAAAAGGACAGCCGCCATAACAGAAGATAATAAAAGACTCCCCGCAAAAACAGTCAATGTATCTGCAAATCCCAGTACGCTCCCAATCACTGCAAACAATACGCCATCACCTATTCCGATTGCTCCTTTCGTTATATTGCTGATTATGATTAACATCAGTCCCGTAAGCATTCCGTGCAATAAGGAAACAACTGCAATATGAAAATACCATATCTGAGTAAATGAAACAGCCAAAATACAAAAAACAGAGAACCAAAACGGGATTTCCTTTTTCGCAATGTCAATAACTGACACCGTTAAAAGATATAGTAACAGACAAATTTTTAGCACCGATATTTCCTCCTTTATTCATTGTAATGTTTTCGTTTATTGATTGTGACTTTGCTTTTAATTGATTGTGACTTTGCTTTTAATTGATGGTGACTTTCGCTTTTAATTGGTTATCACTTTTGCTTTAATTGATTATGACTTTCGCTTTTGATTGACTATGATGATTTTGCTTTTATTCAATTGTGGTGATTGCCGCATTTTGAACATGGCGGCAATTTCCCCGCTTCTGACAGCTTTATTTCACGGATTGTCCGCTTCATGCGGCTGCATGTTCTGAGCGTGTGATATCGGTTTCCATAATTCGTTATATAAACCCTGTCATGATTCCCCGGCACTTTATCGTCCGCACAGGATTCACAAGGCTTATATTTTGCCCCGCTGTCATTCCGCAGACTGCCTACATCGCTTCCTTTGACCTGTGATATACTAAGGCGCAGATAAGTACATTCCCTGTCCATATGGTAAACCTGTCCCGTGTCTGCCACATAAACAATCCGTTCGTCTTTTTCTCTCCCCGCCCTGCTCACCATACCGGTAAATGCCCTTGTGTGAATACGCTGATAAAAATTAACTTCTTTTACGGAAAAAATTTGAAAGGGGAGCTTGACCGCATAAGCTGCTGTCAAATCAATGTAATCATCCTTAACTTTGGATTCTGCCATCGAGATCGACAGTCCGTTTCCTTTTGTATAAAGTCCCATCTTCCCAGAAAAATAAAGGGGTTCTTCTATAAGCTTATTTTCTGTTACTGCCATTTCAATGGAAGATTCCCTGGCAATACGTGTAAGCGCCCACTGCACCTCATCCTGATATATAAGCAGACGAATGATAAAGATACAAGTCATCATCGCAAAAAAGAAAATAGGCAAAGCCAAAGAAGCTTCAACTGTAAAGGAACCTTTTTTATAATCCATATCATCCCCCTTTCATTCATGCTGCTGAAAACAACGGCGGCAAAGGCGGAGAAAGATGCCCTGTTTGTCAGGTTATTTCTTCGCGGAAGATATTTTGCTACCACAATTGGTAAGACAGGGCATCTTTCTCCGCCTTTTATTATCCCATTTATTTCTTATTTTTCTGCCGCTGTTTATTATCTTGTCTTAATAGGTTTGTACTGCTGCCGGATTGACATAAAACCATTTCATATCCCGGTTCAGCATATTTTTTAAAACCGGAAAGCAAAAAAATTTAATTTTAAATTGAAAAGAGGCTTTCATATCGACGGCATATACACATGTTCCCAAATGAAATTGGTTTCCATAGTTTTTTGTCATATTCCATTGAATCAGATCCATGATCCGATAACATTTCACGGAAGAATCCATTGTAATCAAAAATATATTTATGTAATTTTCATAGTTCATTGATACTCCCCTTTTTTTTACCTGCTTTGCTTTGTTCTGTATCAAATCACGGCTGATTGCAAAAAGATCCGGCAGCGACATCTTTATATCCTGTTCTTCCTTTATAAGCGGTACCGTCAATCCCTGAAGCAGTGCCGCAATATCAACTNNGCACCATGTAAGTAAAATCAATGTCTGTGTCAAGCGTATTAAAAATTCCATTCCGGTGAATCCTACGACAGCCGCTGCCGCCGCATAAGCAATATCCCTGCATTTTTTACTTGCGAAAATACTTCCGAAGTTTGCCACTGTCCGTATAAGAAGTATCCGGTTTATCATGTTTTCCAGATTTTTAGCGTCAGAATTTTCTCCCGATACGATATATTCGCATTCATATTCAAGTGCTTTTTTTAATGTGCCTTTTCCTTCTGAGGCATTTCCAAAAAAACCTGTAATATATTGATCAATGCAAAATTCCTCTTGCAGATATCCGGCGGCATTGCCGAATAAATCTTTCCAACCCGCATCATCTTCCCGTATAAATGCCCCGACTTTGTCTTCATAACGAACCGTTTCTTCTGCTGCCATCTTATACTGTTTCCGAAAAACATCCGATTCGTTTACACCCTTTTCCGACACTTGATCCGGTTTCGCAAGAACGAGATTCATAACCCCTTTGCCGATTGCTTTTGACAATCCGTCTTTCGGATTTTGACCGCCCCCGTTTTCCCCCAGTCCGCTGTAATCAAAAGAAATACTTTTTGTATCATAACCTTGCCACAATGCCGTCAGTAATTCCTTTTCCGACTCCTTTTCCCCTTTCTCCAAAATAGAAATTGTACCTTCTAACACCTTTCGGTTCCCTTTTAAAACACTGCTCTGCAAAGAACTGAATTTCTCTGCGGTTTTTTCCGCCCTTTTTGTGACTGTCACACATTCCTTAACCCTTGACAAAAAATCAT
>DBDL01000190.1:0-40994 GCA_002293545.1 Lachnoclostridium sp. UBA933
GCCATCGAATCCCCCCAATTCCTTCAATTCTCCGAAGCGGTGTCCGGCAGACGCCTCTGCAATAATCGGTACGGAAAACGCCTCAAAAGGCTTCGTTTCCATGCAGTTTTTGATGAAAATAACGGCATTTCCAAGCTCTTTTTCGGGCAGCTCAAAGACCAGTTCATCGTGTATTTGCAATAAAGGACAAAGCCACGGGCGTTCGGGAAGCCCCCGGACAATCCGTCCGAGAGCCAGTTTGAGGATGTCCGCTGCGGTTCCTTGGATGGGCGTGTTCATGGCCACACGCTCCGCAAAGGCTTTTTTGCTCCAATTAGGCGAAGCGATATCCGGGATGTTGCGCCGTCTGCCAAGCCACGTTTCGGTATATTTGCGGAAACCGGCGCGGGTTTTGATTTCCTCCTGCCAGCGCTGGAGTCGGGGGTATCCCATCTTTAGATTACGGATAATGGACTCGCATTCACCGAGGGACACATCCAGTCCGGCTTTGAATTTTAAAGTGCGCTGTAGTCCTTTTGCGAAAAGGCCGAAAAACGTACCGAAGTTGCAGTTCTTCGCAATCGTCCGGCGCTCTTTGTATTGGGGATGGGTTTTGTCGGCAGCTTCTTTGAGCGGTATTTTATATATGACGGCGGTGGTCAGGGCGTGGATATCGCCGCTGGTGTGATAGGTTTCCAGCATTTTTTCGTCTTTGCAGTAGAAAGCGCCGACACGCAGTTCGATTTGAGAAAAGTCCAGCGACAGCAGGATTTTGCCTTCCGGGGCAACAAAGAAGTTACGAACGCCAATGTCATCGGCACCGGCGCGGGGCATGTTCTGGCAGTTTGGATTCTTGGATGCAAAGCGGCCTGTTTCGGTGGCCAGCGGCATCAAATCCGGGTGAAGCCGCCCTGTGGCGCTGTTGATATATTTGAGGTAGCCGTCAATATATGTGCCTTTGATCTTCCCCCAGCGGCGGTAGTCCTGCACCAAATCGAACAGTTCTGTCAGTTCCGGACGGTTCTCCGCGCACCATTCCTTTAATAAGATAATGGCTTCATCATCCAGCGCGTTTTGTTCTTTGGCGGTGAGTTTCATTTTGGGTAGTTTGAGCTGTTCAAACAGATAACGCTTGAATGCGACAGTAGTAGCGTTTGCACCGATGTTGATATCGCCGATGATGAAGGCGATCTTGCCTTTTAACTCTACCAGCTTCTTCTCAGCCTCGGCGCGTTTTTGTTCCATAAGCTTCCGGTCAATCAGGAGGCCGTTGTAGCGCATGAGGCCGACATACACAGCGGTGGGTGACTCCACCTTTTCCACAATAAAGCGGTGCTTGGGAAGGAAGCGGTCAAACCAGCGGTTCAGTTCATGGTAAAGCCGCAGGGCGTAGTCCGCATCGGCACAGGCGTAACGGATGGTGGCATCCGCAGAGGGATCAAGCTCGTCAAAGTGTCTGTTGCCCACAGTCTCGGCGAATGTGGGAAGCTGCTCACCGAAGTATTCCGGCACGATAGTTTTCAATCCACAGTCGGCTAGGGAGCGAAACTCGGTCTCGCTCTTGTATATAAGCTGTGCAGCGGCAAGCGTATCATATACCGGCTCTTGGAACACAATACCACGAGCATAGAGGAATGCCGATTCAAAAGCAAGGTTATGAGCAACTTTGATGACGTCGGAATTGGCAAAGAAGGCAGCCAGCCAAGCCCATATCTCAACCAGTCCTTCGGCGTTTTTGCCGACACGGTGAGTCAGCGGCAGATATATGCCGTCATTTTCGGCCACAGAAAAACTGATGCCCACGATGTGACTCTTGTGGGCATCCAGTGCGGCTTTATCTTCTGTTCTGTATTTTTCATCCGGCGCGGTTTCGAAGTCGAACGCGACAACGGTTGCTCCGGACAAGTGATTTTGAACTTCCTCTGGTGTGTGGATTGATCTGTACATATGTAAACACCTCCATTCGGGTACAGGAATAGCCTTAAATAATGGATATGTTTGTGCTGGGCAGAATAAATGTTGTCCACAGATTATTTGACAGGTTAGGTTCTTTTTTGCCGAACCCCTTGAATAAGTTTATAAACTGCGCTATAATTATTTTTATGGAGGTGCCTGTTCATGACATTTGCCGAGACCCTGAAGAAATTGCGTAGAGAATTGAATATGACTCAAGAAGCACTTGCCCGTGAGTTAAATGTAAGTTTTGCTACCGTTAATAAATGGGAAAACAATAAGGCGAAGCCAAGCCGAATGGCTATGATGCTGATAAAAGAATATTCTAAGCGAAACGATATTTCAGAGGAAATCAAAACAGCATTAGAAGCCATAAAGATATAATTCATATGACAAGGAGATAAGTCAAATGGCATTCAAAAACACTCAGTGAAGATTCCGTTGTGAATGTGGAATCGTTCTTGAAAATTGCCAATGTACTTAATTGTAGCATTCCTGATTTATTTGAGTCCACACTTGGTGAGGCGGACAATCAAAAAAAGCTAACCACAAAATAAACAGAAAGGAGGGACTGACTACTATGGCATTAAGGGTTTTTGAGGCTTTTGCCGGCATTGGGGCGCAAGCTACCGCCTTAAAGAGGCTTTGCGCAGATTTTGAAGTTGTCGGTATCAGCGAATGGATGGTTGATGCGGTTATTTGTTACGATGCCATTCATCATTTCGGTGAGAAAGCCATTGATGTACCCTCCTATGATGAACAGATGGAATATCTGTCCCAATTTGATTTTAGTCGCGATTCTGTCCGCAAGACGAATCTCAAACTGTTAGAGCCGGAGGTCATTGAGCAACTTTACATAGCCAACAAGCGCAGCAAGAATTTTGGATCAATTTCACAATTGACCGGGCAGCGGATGCCTAAATGTGACTTGTTGATTTACAGCTTTCCCTGCCAAGACCTCTCAACGGGTGGAAATGGAAAAGGTATGAAAAAAGGTTCTGGTACTCGGTCATCCCTTTTGTGGGAAATCGAACGGCTTCTAAAGGAATTACACACTTTGGAGAAACTCCCACGCTATCTGCTGATGGAGAACGTTAAGACCGTGCTGTGTGATGCCTTCAAAGATGACTTGAAGGTCTTTTTAGCGTTTCTTGAGTCTATTGGCTATCAAAATGATGCTCCAATGATGTTGAATGCTATGGATTTTGGTATCCCACAGGATAGAGTGCGTGCTTTCATTGTAAGCAAACTCGGAAAACATCTTGTTAAGGTATCAGAAAGCATCGACCAAGGCAAGCGCAAACGAATTTTTGACGCAACACAGTTTTTGCGTTTGGATTATGAGCACGAGGTTCTAAAAAACGAGGCCAATATTGCCCAGCTTAATGCGACACCATCACGCAAGAAGATGTGGGAAATAAACGGAAAAGAAGCGAACAAAGACACAATTATCAGAACAATCACATGCAATATGGACAGGACGCATACTGCAGCACTCTTCAAGTACGAGGGGGCTTTGGGAGACACATTCAGGCGTCTGACTATCCGTGAAGCTTTCTTGTTTATGGGCTTTACCGAAGATGAGTATGAACGCACAATACATTTGGACTTTACCTATCGCCGAATGAACAAACTGATAGGCAATTCTATAGTTGTGAATGTGCTAACCGAAATATTCAGAGAAATGCTTGTAGGAAGATACGGCATTCCTGCAAGACCAAACACGAAAAACTGAGGAGGGACTGTCGTGGGGAGAATCATCGTAAAAGAGCCGCCTGCTAAGACGTTGATAACCGGTATCCGTGCTATCGGATATAGTTTCTCAACGGCAGTCGCAGATATTATTGACAATGGCATATCTGCCAAGGCACATCGAATTGATATAATCAGCGAGGTGGGCAATGGGGCGGCTTACGTCCAGTTTCTTGATGACGGAATCGGAATGAACTATGATGAATTGGAAAACGCCATGTTACTTGGGTCTAACCGAGAAGGACGGGAAGACAGCGAACTGGAATTGGGGCGTTTTGGATTGGGTCTAAAGTCGGCCTCTTTGTCACAATGCCGCATTTTTACTGTAGCAAGCAAATTGGGTCAGGAACTTAACGCGATTACTTTTGACCTGAACCTGATAGAAGCTAAAAACAAATGGAACTTGAGGGTATTAGACGACGATGAAATATGTGTCTTGCCAAACATAGACAAGTTATCCAATTTTGTATCGGGAACATTAGTGATTTGGCAGGATTTTGATAAAATTGAGGGTGGATCAAAGAAGTTTGAAGACACTTTCCGTGAAATGATAGCCGAAGCCAAGAAGCATGTTGAGTTGGTCTTCCATCGGTTTTATTCTAGCCACGAGATTTATTTCAATTACCGCCGAATTGAGAAACGCGACCCTTTCCTTATAGGCTCCGCACCAAAGCAACAAACCGGACACACCGAACGGCTTAAGGTAAATGGATATTACATAGATGTGACTCCTTACACACTACCATTTTGGAATACTATCACTGACGAGGAAAAAGCACTCTTGGGATATCCTAAGAGCATTCACGACGACCAAGGCTTCTATCTCTATCGTAATAAGCGCCTCATATCATGGGGCAGTTGGTTTCGGATGGGGTTAAAGAGTGAACAAAACAAACTTGCTCGTGTCCAAGTGGATATTCCCTCTGCTTTAGATTCAATATGGATGCTGGATGTAAAGAAATCCTCGGCGCGAATACCAGATGTTATTCGCGAGGAGCTTCGGGCTTCAGTTAAAGACTCGTTTGTTAGGAGTAAGAAAACTGTGCGTTTCCCAGGATTAAAGGAACAGCGGGCAGAAAATCCTGTTTGGATACGTACGATAAATATGCACGAGAAAACGGCATTTTACAGTATAAATCGGGACAATCCACTCATGATGGAGTTATTTGAAAATCTTGGGCATGGTGAGGCCAGACTTCTTGAGATATTGCTTTCACAAATTGAAACATCACTGCCCAAGCATTCCATCTGGAATGACCACACAGACGATACCTTGCAAATTCCCGATAGGGCAGATGTTCTGGATTCGGAGCAGCAAATTAATGAATTGATGGATATTTTAGCAATGGCCAAACCTGATGATAAGACGGGATTGCTTGACAGACTTTTTTCCACTGAGACATACAGCAATCTTAAAGAAAATGCGGATTACATAGTGAGGAGGTTGCTCGGAAATGAATAACAACACGATTACAAGGGCTCTGAATACGTTGGAGGCATTCTTAGAGAAAAAGCCAACAGCACACCAAGAACTGATATCCCAAGCGGAAACCATTTTAGAAATAATGAAGATTTATCGTACAGATAAGAATTTTGACGGTATCCTAAATGAAGTGGTAACCCGCTATGAGCGTAATGTCGGTGTTAAGACATTTGACCCTGACGTGCTTGTTGCTGACCCTGCCAGCGATATCTGGTTTACTTCCGAACATGATGGCGAACGCTTGTACTTCAAACGATATTGTGCATATCTCCGCCAGCAAGGATGGGATACTGATGTCATTGACAATTTAGAAGTAAACTGTGAGCGGACACTGTCCCATTGCGCTAATCCAAAGGGAGCATTAGCAGCGATAGATTCAAAAAAGCGCGGAATGGTGATGGGTGATGTACAGGCAGGTAAGACTGCCAATTATCTTGGCCTCATCAATATGGCCTGCGACTATGGTTATCACGTTATTGTCCTGCTTGCCGGATTGACCAATTCCCTGCGTAAGCAAACCCAAGATCGTGTCGATATGGGTTTCATTGGTGCTTACAGCAATTCCATTGGTAGTGGAATTATAAACTACATCGGTGTTGGCAAAGCTACAAACCAGCATTATGCAATTCCGTTAACAAACACTGATTGGGATTTCAAAAAGTTCATACAAAAAAATACAAACTTTCAGGCAACAGACTCAAACAAGCCCGTTATCCTTGTCGTTAAAAAGAATGCCTCCATTTTAAAAAGCGTCCACGACTGGCTTCAACCCGGAGATCGCATTTCAGGCAACAGCATTCTTATTATTGATGACGAGGCCGACAATGCTTCACCAAACACTAAGAAACCCGAATATGACCCGTCGGCTGTCAACCGCAGGATACGCGACATATATAATAAGTTTCCCATTACATCCTACATTGGGTTTACAGCCACGCCATTTGCTAATATTTTTATAAATCCATATGATATTAACGATGAAGACCAAGACCTATTCCCACACGACTTTATCGTTCAGCTTAATGCCCCTGATTACTACTTAGGTGGGGACAGTGTTTTCCCGCCTGACGGGTCTATACCTTCCATTATTAGAATATTGGATACCGAAGAGCCAAATTTCATTCCAGTCAAACACAAAAAAGACTTCGTGGTCACAATCTTGCCTGACAGTATGAAAGAGGCGATATTGGCATTCCTCCTTAATAATGTCATCCGAACCTTACGCGGAGATAAGTACCAACATCGCTCAATGATGATTAATGTGACGGCATTAAACGACCCACAGGAGAGTGTTAGCGATGCTGTGAAAAAATACCTTTCCCAATTGCTAAATATCATCGAGCAGGATGTGTACAAGCCTGAGCAGGATTTTATCAGGAATGCCGAAATGAATAAGCTGCACAGACTGTACACCACAGGTGACGCAAACAGAATGGATTTCTATTCTCCCATTCGTAATGAGTATGCGTGGGTAGATATTCAGCATGGTCTTTATTCCGAAATCAAACTGGTTGAAACTACCATTATAAATAACCGCTATAGCGGAGATTTCCGATATGATTATAATGCCCATTCCGATGTTGGTTCGAGAGTAATTGTAATCGGTGGTTTCGTCCTTTCGCGTGGACTCACGCTTGAGGGACTTTGTGTTAGTTATTACAGCCGCAGTGCAACTGCATATGACACATTGCTTCAAATGTGCCGTTGGTTTGGTTATCGACCGCGTTATCAGGACTTGTGTCGTATTTATATGTCGCAAGCGAGTATTGACTGTTTCGGCTCGGTTTTAGATGCCATTAGGGATTTAAAAGAGCAATTTAGAGAGATGGAACTTCAGGGCAAAAAGCCAGATGATTTTGGGCTTATGGTCAAAGAATCTCCTGCCACGCTTGAAACGAACCTGCTTGTTACTGCAAGAAACAAAATGCGGAATACACAAGTCATTGCACACTACGTCAATTATGGCGGTGTGTATGCAGACACATCTAAACTATTTAAGGATGCAGAAAAAAATCGTAAAAATTGCTCACTTGTTGAAGCATTTATAGCTGAACAAGCAGAAAAAGGTATTATGTTCTCGTGGGTGAAAAAGCGTTTTATGATGAACGGAGTAAGTAAAGAGAATGTCGCCACTCTGATACGTAAAATCATAATTCCAAGCGGGCGTGGCGTGAACCAGCGCTTTGACTGCACGAATCTGTCAACCTATACTACAAAGAGCAATAACTTCCCTGAGTGGGATGTAGTCATTGCAACCGGTGATTCTGATAGATTCATGCAAGTCCAAGGGGAATCATTACCTGCTACAAAACGTACTTTTCGATTGGGTTCTTCCGATGAAAACTATATTCGTATGGGAGGTCAGAATAATCGTATTGTTGACCCTGGTATCTTTAACAGCGGTGTAGCATTATCGCCAAAAGAGCGTACGAAAATATTGAGCCAAAAGAAATTCCGCAATGCGGATAAGCCAAGCGAACAATTGACTGCTACTGACTGGCTTAAACTTCGTGAACGTCCGCTATTGGCAATCTATTACATCGATCTGAAGATTGATGACACCAAGCTATCTCTTGCCGAGCGTGATCGCTATGTAGCCATAAAAGAGGCATTCGATTCGGATTTGCTTGTTGGCTTCGCAGTAGGCTTTCCGTCCAAAGAAGCAAAAGAACGGATAATTTATAGGGAAAATCTTGTAAAAGCAAACGAGATAAATGTTGACGATGATTTTGATGAGGAGGAACTGAGTGATGAGTAATATTGGGAAAGAAGTATTCGAGACTATTACAAGTGATTTGGGTTCACAAAAATTGATAGAGGTAGATTCCGCTCTCAAGGTTTACTATGGTATAAGTAATGAAGGGCATCCCCGTCTGTCGTTCTTATCCACAGTTGCTCCTCCCAAAATAGATTCAACGAAGTTACTGAAGGTGATGCAAGGTAAGGAAACTGAGCATATCTATTGGACGAACTTTGACCTGCTTGAAACCACTGCCAAGCAAGTGTTTTACTCATTTTGCAGCGACCTCGTGAACGCAATTAACAGCATTATGGAGGAAAAGAAAGCGTTGGTTTACTTGAAAAACCGCTTTCATATCTGGAAATCACTCTTTAAAAAAAGCAATGCGGTGGTTTCTGCGGAATTAATAAAGGGACTGTTTGGCGAATTGTATTTCCTTGACAGTTTTCTCATCGAAAGATATGGCATTAACGATGCCATAAACTCTTGGAGCGGGACTAATGGTACAATGAAAGACTTCTCCAAAGATACTGACTGGTTTGAGGTAAAAACAGTCTCAGCATCGTCCGTCAGCGTCAAGATTTCATCGGTGTCACAGTTGTCTTCAAAAACCTCTGGACACCTTATAATTATAAAACTTGAATCTATGTCTCCGATGTTTTCTAATGGCAAATCAAGCATCAGTGAGGTGTTCAATAGCATTTTACAAAGAATCGACTTGGACGATACTAAGGAGTTATTTCTTAGCAAAATCCAAACATATGGTATAAGCCTTACTGACGATTGTTGTTCTGAAAAATTTAATGTGGTTTCGGCTCAGTCATATCTTGTTGATGAAGGCTTCCCACGTTTACTTGAAACAGATATAAGGTACAAAGAGATTTGCAAAGTGAGCTATGAACTCATCATCAATTCTTTGGAGCGTTTTAAGGAGGCATAACCAATGGACTTGTTGGAATACAGAGAATACTATGTAAATCAAATCAAGGCAACTGCCATAGAGGAAGAGAGGTATGGCTATGAAGTCTTTATTGATTTGGTGTCAGAAATAATGATAAGCGACTGGTCATTACTGTCTTCAATTGACCAGTGCCATTTCTCTGTTCCAGCAGGCACCCGTGCCTTCAAAAGTATGCTAATTCACGCTGGTTCGCTTGAGTTGTCAACAAACACAATCAACCTACTGTATGCTGATTTTAATGTAGATGACATTGCAAATATCACAAATAACCGCATCAGTACCCACAGCGCACAAATGGTCAACTTCGTGGAAAACGCATTGAAAGGCTATTTCTCAAACGGAGAGCAATCTAATCCCGCCGTGCAACTTGGTCTCGACATCAGGCGCAAATCGGCGGATATTTATAAAATTCATCTGTTTATCATAAGCACAAACCAACTCAGCAAGCGAGTTAAAAACATTGATTTGGATGATGTTATATTCCAAGGAAAAACCTACAAGGTTGAACTGGATATAATCGATATTGAAAAAATTTTCAATGCACAGCTTGCCAATACCGAGAAAGAGGATACCATAATAAATGTATCCGATTACGGAACCAGTGACATACCCTGCATCAGAGCGGACATCGGTGCGGGACGATACGAAGCATATCTGGCTGTTGTCCCTGGCGAGTTTCTGTCCAACATTTACAAGAAATTTGGGCCGAGACTACTGGAGCGAAATGTACGCTCATTCCTACAGCTTCGTGGCGGCGTAAACAAGGGCATCCGCGCTACCATCCTCAATGAACGAGAGAATTTCTTTTCATACAACAATGGCATATCTACTACAGCAAAGAAAGTGACTCTTGAAAATATACCGGGAAAGGGGCAGTGCATAACATCCTTTACGGATTTACAAATAATAAACGGCGGACAGACCACTGCGTCATTGGCTTCGGCAAGCATTAAGGATAATGCCCCATTAGACAGGATTTTCGTACAGATGAAGTTAACTGTAATTCTTGATGAAGGTGAGATGGGCGATGAATTCATTCGTAACACATCGCGGTTTGCCAACAGCCAAAACAAGGTTACGGCGGCAGACTTGGTATCTAACCACCAGTTCTATCTACGAATTGAGGAATTTTCACGTAAGCTTTATGCTCCACCATCAAAGGGGCTTCCTTATCAAACGATATGGTTCTTTGAGCGCTCTCGTGGTCAATATGAGCAACCCAAGATGAAAATGAAAAAGAGTGAGCGGGCTACCTATGAAAGAATCAATCCATCAAATCAGAAGTTTGACAAGAAAGACTTAGCTCGGTACATAAACTCTGCTGACATGTATCCGCACTATGTTTCTTGGGGCGGTGAGATAAATTCGGTGCGTTTTCAAACAGAGATGGAAAAGCAATGGAAAACTGATCCCTCAGTATTTAATGAGTCTTACTTTCGTGATTTGGTGGCAAAAGCCATCATCTTTATTACGATTCGTAAAACAATATTGAAGCAGGATTGGTACAAGGAACGAAACGGCTATTTGATTCAAAACGTGACATATGCTTTTGCGAAACTTATATATGAGGTTCAGCGGCTCGGTCTGTTAATGAATTATCGTGCCATCTGGGACAAGCAAGAACTGCCTGATTTCCTGATAGAAGAAATAATACAAATCGCCTACACAACTCGTGAGGTGTTTTTTCGTCCTAATATCGGAAATGTTGAGACTTACTGCAAGAAAGCTGACTGCTGGGAACAGGTCGGGCAGATTCCATATGAATTAAGTATTGCTACCAAAGCCTTCTTGGTTAGCAAGGATGACATTCGCGATGAAAAGACTGCCGCCAAGAAAGTGCAACGATTTACAGATGGTATAAACATTGAGGTAGATGTATTTAATTTTGGCGCAGATTACTGGAATAATCTCTGTGAGGCCGCTAAAGTGCAAGGGGTAATAAATGGAGGCGATATCCAGTTATTAAAACTTGCTGCTGAATACTGCACTGGCAAACGTGGGTTACCACAGTCGCACTTCAAAAGGATAATGGAAGTACGTGAAAAAATTCGAGAGGCTCAGATACCTGTCTAATACAATATGATGAAAAAGAAAAAATTCCACAGAAAGCGAGATTTGATCTTGACTAAAATATGGATACCCCAGAGGAAGGTTGTGAAATTACTCTAAAAGAATTCATATCACTTTCATAACGCTTTTTCACAATTATGACACTCTGTTACTCAAATTGTCGAATAACATAGGGATTAGAATTGCACAAACAGCGATTCTAATCCTTCTTACTTTATTCCTTAAGTGCATCCCTCTTGTGCAATTGACGACATAATAGTCAGCCGAAGCTCCGCATCCGAATCAAGCGTATTGATATTGTCGTTTAAAAATANNGACACCGATTCCAAGTTTTTTCAGATGCCTGGTATAGTAGATACTGTCAAGTGTGTTTCTGGCAAAACGGGATATTTCTTTGGTGAGAATCAAATCAAAACACCCCTGCTCGGCGCAGGTTATCATCCGCCGGAACTCCTTTCGTTTCTTTGTATTGGTTCCGGTTATCCCCTCGTCCGCAAAAATCTCAAATAACTCCCAGTCCTCTTTTCCCGCAATATATTCCCTGAAATATTTTTGCTGGCTTTCATAGGAATTGATTTGATCCTCCCTGTCGGTAGAAACACGGCAGTACACTGCCACCTTGCTTTTTTCTTTTTTTACTTTCTTACTTTTGTTTAACCTTTCATATAAATACATACGGTCTTCCTTTACTTTTTATATTGTTTTTCCAATTCCGACAAACAGCTTTCATATTGCCTATGTGTCAGCAAATTCCTTTTTTCCAAAGACAGAAGGATTGCTTTTTGTACGTTCATAAGAAATAACGCATTTTCCTGTTCGTCCAATTCGGGAACAGGTTCTCCGTCATAGACAAATTCTCTGTGTTTTAACACCCGGCGCACCCCCTTCGATTAACCCCGCCGATACGGACAGTATGAAGAATGTACCGACATAATAACATATGTGTCAACAGTTGTACGTTATAACGTTATATGATATACTGCTATAGGAAACGACATAAAAAACTGTCATTTCCTATAACCCCTGCGTTGTATATAACATAAATCAATTCCCCCGCCGGTAAAGGAGCGGTTTTTTATGAATGATAAAATAATGGTTGTCGATGATGAATCGGAAATTGCGGATCTCGTAGAAGTTTATCTGCAAAATGAAAACTACATCGTAAATAAGTTTTATACGGCAAAGGATGATGAAACCGATAAAATTACCGGTTTGACTTGCGGTGCGACAGGTGATAATAAATCGGAAACGCTCCATATTGATGACGCTTTCACAATTTACCGCAGAATATGAAGATTCATTTCTCCTTACTTGATACAAAAAAGCGGTCGACTGTAAAATCCATCCGCTTTTTTGCAGGAGATTCGTTTTATTAACATTGTACAATTTTGGTGATTTATTACGTCAAAATTTGACATCATTATTCCCTTTTTTTTGCTATGTTATAAAAAAAGCGAAAGGATGATGTCGAATGGTATTAAAAATCAAAAAAAATATTGAAGTTACAGTTACGAAAGAAATCTTAAAGAAGCTTTTCCTAAAAGAGGGGGACTTATTAGACTGCTTTGTGTTTGAGGGGGGCATCCACTTATTGCCGTTTCAGCTTCCTCCGCTGTCTGGGGCGAAAGACCTGCCGCCGGTTTCATGCTCTGATTCTCCTCAGGTATATGTTACAATGTTCCGCCAATTTGATATATGTATCGGAAACGAATACATAGCCATAAACAACAAAAAGGCAAAAGAACTGCTGGCATATCTCCTGCTGCATAACGGTGTCCCTTTTCATAAGCTTTCGCTCGCAGAAACATTGTGGCCGCAATCTTCCCCCTCTAAGGCTATGGGTAACCTGTACAAAGTAATCCGTTATCTCAAAACCTCTTCTCCGGTAAATCTCTATTTTCCAATCCATTCCTCCCGCGGTAAGATACAATGTAACCTGTCAAAAATCAAATGTGATTTCCTTTTATTTGAGCAGTATTGTTCCGACCCAAATGATATCGCATGTCTGAAAAAAGCCTCCGACTTATACCAAGGTCCTCTTTTATTGGAAGAATATTATGAATGGACTGCCGAAAAAGAAGCTTACTTTGAAATCATTTATACGGAAATCATAGAACACCTTTCGGAGTGTTATAAACAAGCCGGCAATGATTCCCTTGCTTATTATTACCGCCGGAAGCTGAATGATATCCATTAGGTGCTTTCAAAACCATTCAGCCAAAATCCAAAATCATTCCGATAATTTTCCAAAAATTTTCCCATATTCTATGATATACTCGTATTAAGCAAACGCGGCCGCGGTTGCAAAAAATTATGGAGGTAATATTTATGGCAACAAAATACACATTAAAAGTGAAACACGACGGCACAGAAACCGGTGACTTTTGTCTTTACCAAACCTGCGATAACCAGACGGAGGATATTCGTTCTCTCGTATGGTTTTCCAAAAGGGCACATAACGATACCCTTCTCAAATTCGACTGGAACATTGATTATGGATTTGCATGGAGTGAGCAAGGCACATTAACACCGGGTGTCGTATTTGAAGCGCATCAAAATCTGGAAACGGATCCTACCGACCTGACAAGGAATACGATTGGTTTTACCAAAAAAGACAGTGCCTTTAAATTCAATAAGGTGGACGAAAAAACAACCAACGGTCGGATGAGTATTGTATGCGACGAGTCCATCCCAGCGAAAACCGCTTCGATTGGGATCTCTATGTCGGGGCAATCTGCATTTGCCTGCACTGCCTCTCCGAATATGAAGTACACATTCCGCCCTCATCCGCGTTATTGGATTGCTTTTGGAAAATTTGAAGAAGGGGAAGTGATCGACCTCAACCGTATGACCCGCAAATTTGAAATCCGTTTTGACGAAAACCAATATGAACGAACGATTTATCTTTCTGCAAACAATACATGGGTTGACGGTGATACAAAATAAGACGCGCCCGCATTCCTGCCCTGTATCATTTTCTGGATATGGGGCAGATATGGAGGAAACTATGAGAACAAAAATAATTGTTACAAATGAAAGTGCAATGCAACGCAAATATACGGATAAATGGTCGAGTATTGTTCTCTTGCTAAACTGTCTGATTGAGCATGATTTAAAAAGAGGGATCGCCACTCAAGTGATTTATTTGGATCATCCGCTGGAAATGAACGGCAGACAGGTAACCGACTGTAAAAATGAGAAACAGAACAAGGATGCCGTTGACTTTATCTGTCAGGATAAAAACCCGGCGTATTTGATTCTTCTCGGCGCATGGGATATCATCCCTTTTCAGAACCTTATTGATCCGATGAAAATAAGCGGCGTTATGCCAAGCGATTTACCTTATGCCTGTAATGCTCCTTACTCTAAGAACAGCAATAATTTTACCGATGCGGAGCGTATTGTATCACGTCTGCCGGATGTCGTCGGAAGCAAAGAAAAGGGATTTGATGTATTGGTACGTACTTTAAATGCCATTCTGCATTCCACCAGAAAACCCAAAACTCATTTTGCGCTGCCGTGGGCAGTCTGTACAAGCAAAAGAAAATTTTCGATGGAAAAATCGCTCCGGGATATGTATGGAATCAGCAACGTATCTTCCCTCTGCCATGTCGCTCCGCCGGAGGGTCCCAGCTGGAAACTGGGATATTATGATAAAAGCGTTCATTTTAATATTTTACACGGCGGCAAAAACAGGAATACTTTATACGGTGAAAGTCCGGAAGAACGCCCTGTTTACCCCGTCGCCGTAAACTCCTCCGATATCGACGGGAATCTGAGTACGGAAACGATAGTGCTTACCATGTCCTGTTTCGGAAGCCAGCTCTATGCTCCTAAACGCGGACAAACTCTGCCGTTCGCAAATATGTATTTTTATTCAAACGCCTCGGCTATGGTCGGATGTCTGGAACAAACCTACTCGATACCGGATGAATGCGGCGGGGGAAGAACTTTAGGCGACAGGCTTTTAAGCGAATTCTTTATCAACCTGAACAACCGCTCCGTCGGAGAAGCTTTTTTGCTTGCCCGGCAAACCATGAAAAACAACTCATTCCTTACCCGTCCGCATAACCTTCGTATGTTCGCAACGTTTACCTTGTACGGCGACGCCTCCCTGATTCCTATGGCAGATGATAGTTTTGATGAAACCACGCTTCCAGACAGCATAAAAATTGCCGTAAAATCCGACCGGGATTCCTTTATTATCAGTTCTGCCATTCCTCATGATACGATGGGAAGCCGTTTTCAGGAAATCAAAGAAGCGATCACTGCATACCTTTCCGAACATTATGAAAATGCCGAAATAATTGATATAATATGCAATACCATATCGCTTGAATCGGATTCCGATCAGGAAGATACTCTATACACTGCTATATGCAGGATAGATAATGCGGAACATCTCTTTACGTTCATTGAAAAAGAGGACAAGCTCTTATTGGAGCAGCAATATGCCGCAAACCGAAAGGAAACACCGGTATTTAATCACCAAACAACAAGGGGGACCAACCGCAATGAAAATCAATAAACTATTGACAAAGTATAATTTCAGCGAACGAGCTGACAAAAATGACATTCGCTATATTGTAGTCCATTATGTCGGCGCTCTCGGCGATGCAAAAGATAATTGCCAATATTATGCCAGCAAGTACATCGGTGCTTCTGCGCATTATTATGTCGGCTTTGACGGGGATATATGGCAAAGCGTATCGGACATACACAAAGCATGGCACTGCGGTGCCGCCTCTTACGTACATAAGGAATGCCGGAATGAAAACAGTATCGGCGTGGAAATGTGCGTAAAAAAGAAAAACCCCAAATCACTGAACGCGAACGATAAGGATTGGTATTTTACCCAAAAAACAATAGATACCGCAAGCAGTCTTGTGAAAAGCCTCATGAAAAAATACCGTATCAAACCGGATCATGTCCTGCGCCATTATGATGTCACCGGGAAAACATGTCCTGCTCCTTACGTACACGATAAGAATGCCTGGCTAAGCTTCAAAAAATCCTTGGCATAATATCGTCCCAAACCCTGAACAGCACTCTTCCATGTGTCTGTTCGGGGTTTGTCTTTTCATCCGCTTGATTATCCGGATCCCCTGTAGTATAATTGATGATATCCTATCTGAATAAGGCAGGGGCTTCGTATTATTTTCTATACGGGAGCATTTCCGTTACCGATCTACCCACATCGGTCAATACTCCCACAACCTTTTTATTCCCCATGGAGTATCTCTGGGACAAATAACGCTGTGATGCCCATAGTTCTCCGTCCGGACCGCCGAATTGGCTCATAATTACCTTTGCCATTTTGGCATCCGCCTTTTTGATATTTACCGGATACTGCAATCTTTTTTCATAAATCCACATACGTCAGCATCCCCCTTCCCATGGCCATTTTTCCGAAACCCAAGTCCAATTATTATCTGAAATCACATCTCTGTCTGTAAGAGGTCCAAAACAATTTTCATATTCTGCGGTTGCTTCTCTTCTCATTTCATTATATTTGTGATAATGTTCCAATGCTTCTTCATCATTCGGATGTGTGTCTAAAAAAAGTACACAGTCATCAAGGGCAAAATTGACCTCCGTTATGTATTGCAGCAGCTTTTCTCTTTCCTTTTCCATCATCGGCATCCACAGCTCCTCCCCATATTATTTCTTCTCATTCCTGTATTACAGGAAGTTCCTGTGCCATATGAATTCCCTGCATTACACGGACTGCCTGTGCCGTATGAATTCCCTGCATTGCACGGGCTTCCTGTGCCGCATGGTTTTCCCGTGCTGCATGGGTTTTCCGTGCCGCAGGCTTTTTCTGCCGTACGGCAATGCTGCTCCCGGCATGACGTTCGCTTTCTTGCAAAGCTTGCGTCACATGCTGCTTGTATCCCGTAGAACGGTAAATCAAGCTCTTCAAAAATGGTACCTTTTTGCAAAGCACATCCCGGATCCATAACGTTACGCCAGTGCTGCCACGGAACCGTTGCTATCGCCAGTGCTAACGTATCTCTTGACATTGTTTCACATTCCATCTTATTTTTTCCTTTTTTTTCATAGTATGTCGGAATATGATTTCTGTCACAGGCAGACAACTGTGAATTTATTTATTTTTTTACTGATTTTCGCATTGATTTTTCGACTGCTTCTTCACTTTATGATTTACTGCTATTCCCAATCCAAACAGCACCCAAAAAATTGGTGCCACGGTTACTGTAGAGTCATTTGCCAGTCCCGCTGCCATATATCCAAACGTCCCAAGGAAAATTCCTAAGCCGGCAAACTCGCAGGAACCATAATTCTTTACACGATAGTACAGTAAAATACTCCGTATAAAATAAATGAAATAAAGACATAAGAATGCAAGCAAAGAAATAAACCCGGTCTGTACTGCTATCTGCATATACATATTGTGAGGCTTCGTAAGAACCTGCCCCCGGTAATCGTTATTTTCCATTCCCACATAATCATTGTTCGGAAAAGCAAACATAAAATGATCCGGCCCCGCACCCCTCCATAAGTATTTCGGTATCAGAGGAATTGTCCGCGACCAGATAAAGCCCCGCCGGCTGCCGAAGTGCTGATATTTTTCAAAACCAGCCGATGAAATATCTTTTACTTCGTCATGCTTTCCGTATACGGTCAAAAACTTATACTCTCCTTCTTCAAAAATAAAATCCCATGAATGACCGTCCGGTGCCAAGACATGAATCCCTTTATACTGCTGATCTTCTGCATCAGTATAGATCTGTTCGGAAAAAACAAATTTTTCAAATACAGAATCTGGGGTTCCTGTATTCCCCTTTATTTCTAACCGCTTATTTTGTGAATAAACAAAAAGTTTATCCCCCGACGTTTCAAACTTTTGTACCGTATCATGATTCTCCGGAGTTTGAAATATCTTATGATACGCATACATGGCAATATCCGGTTTTGCAATAACAAATAATGCCGCTGTAAAGACAGCACTTCCCAATAATATAAGGGCTTCTTTTTTATGATTCTTTATCACCGGCATATTCAGGATAACAAATAATACGAAAGAGAATAAAATAGACACATAGCCGGTAACAGACTCCGAACCAATCAGCGATACAATCAATCCGACAGCTATGAGCGACGCCGTTATTTTACCCCATATCCGATTCCAAAAAAATATACCGCTGACAACAACCGGAAGCATAAGCGCCGTATAGGAACCTGTGTAATTCGGATTGTACAAGGTAAGATAAACCCTGCCTGCCCCGAAATTGAAGCCCAGTTCTATATTCTTCAGTGCCGGTTCCAATGATTTTATCATTGCCGTTCCCGGCAGGCTTCTGAAAAAATCCATATTTAAAAATTGAAAGACACCGAGAAGTGCCATCATACCCGCTGCGGTTAAGATAATGGTATAAAATATCCGAACAGAAAAATCATGATAGAATATAGTAAAAGAATAGCAGAATAATAAGAGATAGCCGGTTAAAACATATGCTCCCTCAAATTGTTCATACCCGCCCCAAAAGGCTATCTGTGTATTTTCCGATAAAATGGATGAAATTACGATACCGAGCAGATAAATTCCGGTGCAAATAATAATACTGAGATTCTTCTTTGCCGTTGATATGATGGTTCTGTGCTTTTGATTGATATAACTGCCGTACGGCAGTAATAAAAGTATGATTGCCCCGGTTTGTACGATTGCTCTTGATTTCCAAAATAAGAAAAAATCAAAAGAATGCCGGTTCATTGAATACCATGCCTTGTCCGACAGACCGGTGTCATACTCTTTCCCAATCACCAATAGAGGTATCACAATAATAATTAAGATAAGCGGCAAATAAAACAGTAAATTTCTCTTTTTCATTGATATCTCCTTGCCATACAGGGATGTTCCTGCAGATTAAAACATGAGTGAACCCAATTTCTTGAGGCCACTCATGCTTACGTTTCTTTTCATCATAAATATTTTATGGTGCTTTATCTCTTATCGTTATCATTGTCCGGTATTTCATTCTGCAGTATCAAAAATTACGATAGCCTGTTATTTGATTTCTGCAGTTTCAAAGTCATTACCATCTGTTATTTGCCTTCTGCCGCATCAAGCAAGTCATAATATGCCTGCTTCGGATTATATAACCCTTTGAAAATTAACGGGTTTCCGTCCGATCTCCAAGATACTGCATCGTACAGCCCCCAAATCGTAACACTCTTGACCGGTTTTGACGCATTCGCTTTATTGGCATTGATAAGAACATTCATGATCTCCTTGTAAAACTGTCCGCAGAGTTCCTCTGATCTGCCGCCGTCGGTTATATCAAATTCCGTAACATGGATTTCCATACCGGAAACATTGGCAAACTTATTTACTGCTGACTGATATGTAGCTACCGTTGGATTACCATATGACATATGCGACTGCATACCGATACCGCTGCAATACTTATCGCCGTTCGGATTGAGATCATCTTGTTTATTCACATAATTATATAATGCAATCATTTGCTCCGGCATATCGCCAACATACTCATTAAAATCATTATAGATTAAGGATATATCATCTGTTTTGCCGTACTCATCCAGAATCTCATAACAATATTTGAATGCATTTTTCACAAATGCGGTTTCAATAACCATCTTCCCGCGCGGTGTATCAGGTCTTTTACAATCGGGATCCCCTTGCCGGATCGGGTAAATTTTCTCATAAAATGTTGCAAATCTTCCGGACTGATTTGTACGGGAGGCTCCCCAGCTATTCAGGTATTCATTCAGAACATCAATCGAATACAGCACATCACCATAACCGCTGTCCAAAATATGCTTCAACACCGTCTTTGCATAGAATTCCATACGGGTATCCATTGTTTCCGCTGTTACATTCTTGCTGGTTTCAGCAGAAAGGAAATTTTCTTTGAAGAACATTGCCGGCGTTTGTTCATGCCAGAATAACGTATGATAACGCATCTTCAAATTCGTTTTGCTGGCTTTCTCCAAAATAATATCCAATCGGTCAAAATTCAGCCTAGGAACCATTGCTTCCTTTGTAATCTCACTATTCACTAACGCCTTATTCTGATTCATTGCGGCATAATCTTTCGGAATATAGTACCCCATATTTTTCGCTTCTGCAAGAGTCAGCATTGTCGTTGGGCTTGAATTCCTTGGGATGATACCGTCCGGTTTCATCTCATTGCCCATTGTGAAACTGTTTGCCATATCCGCCACAAAACCGGAGGTGTTTTCTCCTACGATTTCATTGTATCCTGTAGCCAATCCCAAATACGGGAAGATATCCTTGAATGCTGTTTTTAACGGAGTGATATCATACTGCGGCTCATTTCGTGACAGCAATGTAATAGAAGTATCATCTACCATAATATCAACACCCGCTGCGTTACCTGTTTCAAAATACATACCGAAATCAAATATATCATCCGGTGTCGACATTGTTATCTCCACATCGGTCCATTCCGTCGGATCGGTCAGTGTATAATCGGCATCGACATTAAAGTTCGACCTTACTTTTGTAATACACCAATTGTTTCTATAGGTAGCGTCTATTTCCTGTACTGCCTGTGTCTGCGTTGATAGGACAATCGCTGCCCTGTCTGATGTCGGTCTTTTATCTGCCTCTTTCGCCAATTTTACTTTCGTTTTAATTTTGTAAGTAGCACTCGGCTCCAAGATATACGTCATATCTAAAAGGATTCCGTGTACATCCCTTGGCTCTCTGCCTGTCATCCGGACGCATTTTGAACCGCCGACTCCTTCTGCCGGATCAATGATACAATCCTCCAATCCTTCATCAGTAGTCCATCTTACCGCCCAAGGGAAAACATTTCCGTCTTCAAAATCCCATGTCTTTACATCACCGATTTCTTCTTTTGTTACATTGACGGTACAGGTATCCGTAAAGTCCCCGCTTGTTCCTGTTATTTCTGCTGTTCCCACACTCAAAGCTTTCACCTTTCCGTTTGCAACTGTTGCGACGCTCGTATCGGAAGATTCCCATTCAACGATTGCATCTTCCGGAGTCGCTTTATAGTTCAAAGGACGAAGCTGATTGAACTGTAAATTTACGACATCTTCTTCAAATTCAAATTCACTCGTCGGCGGCATCGGTGTTGGTTCCGGTGTTGGTGTTGGTTCCGGTGTTGGTGTCGGATCCGGTGTCGGAGAATCCGTCTGTATCGGTGTATCTGTCTGCTTTGATGTATCTGCTGTCGGCTTCGTCGTATTCAGGGGTTTTTTTGTCGGTTCCGGTTTCTTACTGATAACAATTGTACATTTTGCCGATTTGTTTTTCTTTCCAAGCTTAAATTTTGCCGTCAGAGTAACCTTTTTTGCCTGTTTCAAGCCTTTTACTCTTACGCTGTTTTTTGTCTTTTTTGATAATTTTACTGCATTCTTCGGCTTTGCCGACCATTTTGTTTTCTTCGCCTTTTTTGCGTTTTTTAAAGTAATTTTTTTGGTTTGATTGACGAATAATTTTACTTTCTTCGGGCTAAATCCCGGTTTTTTTGCCGCTGTACCGACCGCAGGTGCTGCCGCAGCAAACAAGCTGAAAACCATAAGCCCTACCAATACCTTTGCTATGATAACTTTTCCTTTGCTTTGCATGAAAACCTCCATTCTGCGTATACTCCCATAAACGCTTTCGTTTCAGATAGAAAGCAAGCACTCCAAACAAAATTTACTTTATTCTATGCTTGGAGTGCCGCTGAAACTATATTACTGCATTATCAATATTACAATACATTATCTAATTCATCCTGTTGATTACTCTGCTGCTTTCGGTATAAGGATAACATCTGCTACTGTCATCGTGTTGATTCCGTTCATACCAAATGCAAAGTTAAAGCTCGAACCGGTTAAATCTGACGGCGGAACGTTATTGTTTGCAGATTTCTCACCGCTGAAATCAAAGTCGGCTCTGTACTTACCTTCATCTACATTGACCTGTCCGCTGACCGGTGCGGCATTTGTCCAGTTGTTGCCTGATTGAAGCTCTGCATCCGTACAAGCTTTGATTGGTGCAGTCCAATCTCCGGCGCCATCAAGATCATTCGGTGTAAACAACTGCATCCATGTACCTGATGTGACAGCATTGGCATATACGCTTCCGATATCCGCAATGGTCAAATCCTGATTTTCATCGGATATTGTACTTAAATCAACAGTAAATCCGATACCGTTGTTATATGCAGCCGAACCGATAACTTGCAGAGATGCTTGAGATGCTGATGTGGTGAATACTGTTTCCGCTGCTTTTTCTGACGCATTATATACACCCGTCATCGGTACACGATATCCGTCAATAATCTCCATCACGAGTGTGGCTGGTTCTGTAGCATAGGCATCACTTGTTTCAAGTTTTAACTCAATCGTTCCTGCTTTTGCCGTATCACTTTGTACGGTAATATAACCATCACTGTCTACTTCTGAAGCTGCTGCACCTGTACCGTCGTCTTCTACAACTGTTACTACAGGATCTGTACATACCAGTCTGGCGATCGGAAGACCGGCGGCATTGATAGCCTGCGGATTAAATACGATACCGCGTTTCAATTCTTCTACCGTACAGGTTCTGTAATTATCGGCTTGAGATAACTGGATACCAACCGGCTCATCACTGTATACTGTGATGCTGGCATTTCCGCTTAAATCTGATCCTTTTACTTTTGCGGTAATGACTACCGGAGTTGCATCCGCTTTCACTCCTGTAATTACGCCGTCTGCATCTACGGTTGCAATTGACGTATCCGATGATGACCATTCAAATTCAATGCCTTCCGTGATTAATACACCGTTTTTATTGGAAACGCTAGGAATTGCTGTTAAATCATCCCCTTCTTTCACTCTGACACCGGCTGTTGTAAGAACTACGCTCTGCGGTACGGTTTTACTTACATAATCATCGCCTTCGTTTTTAATAAACTTAATACTCTTAACCGTTCCTCTGTTTCCTTGTTCATTGTTCAAAGATACTGTAGCAAATCTGGCTGAGTTGAAATATCCCTCCAGGTTAAGCAGTCTGAGCGGTACTCTTATCCTTCTGTTCGCACCGTCTTCTGTTAATTTCGTTATGCTGCCGGGAATCCTTGAAATTTCAGGTTCATAGGTTTCTGCTTTGTTGGCGTACATATTACCCGGAGCTCCGTCGGAAGCCTCTCCCCAAAGCTGAGGAGCAGATTCAAGCGTTCTTCCGCTTCCGTCAATATAATCTTCCAGTTCATATTCCATATAATCAAAGTCTGATAAATCCGTTGTAAATTGCGGTCCAAACCTGCATACATTAAATCTCAGACCTGAATTATACTGGGCGCTTGAAGTATAGGTAAACCCGCCGCCGTCTACGAACATGAGATCTGCTGTTTGTGTTTCTATGTCCTGCTCATTACAATTTGCTCTCGTCAAAGTCATTTCAAAGGATTTTTCCGGAGTCCATAAACCAGTTCCGTCAATTGTTCCGTTACCATCCGGTCCCAATGTGGGAGTGCTTGCCGGCGGATCCGTTTTCTTACCTGAATCAGTCGGTTTCGTTGTCGGTTTTGTTGTCGGTTTCGTTGTCGGTTTTTTGGTTGGTCTCGGGCTTGCTGCCGTTACCTTAATTGTTATTTTCGCTGTTTTGCTTTTTTTGCCAAGCTTGAACTTTGCCGTCAAGGTTACTTTGTTTGTTTTCTTAACACCTTTTACCGTAACGCTTGTTTTCCCTTTTTTAGTAAGCTTAACTGCTTTTGCCGGCTTTGCCGTCCATTTTGTTTTCTTTGCCTTTTTGGCATTTTTTAACGTTACTTTTTTTGATTTGTTTACTTGTAATGTTAATTTTTTCGGTGAAAGTGCCGGTTTTTTTGCTGCCGATGCTGCCATCGGTGCTGCCGACGCTACTAATCCGAATACCATAACGCATGCTAACGCTCTGGCTAATACTTTCTGTAGATTTTTCATGAAAATCCCTACCTCCTATGATTTTTGTTTTATAAATAATACCCTGCCAAGTATCCGGAACTTGATATCGCCGGATACTTGGTGCTTTGGGTGATTATTAAGAATTAATTAACTTGGGTTTACTGCTAAAAACATAGTTGCTTCTTCGTCAGGCATAATTTCCGGGGGTCTTCTTATCAACTGCATTGACTTAACCTTTACAACCGCATTCGGTACGGTCGCCTTAATACCAATGGCATCAATCGCCGTACGGTCACGATTTGAAATCCGGAAGAAAAGAATTCTGTCTTTTACCCTGACTGAATTAGGATTGCTTTCTTTTTCCCAAGCCCCGGTAGCTTTTGCCGCAGATGTCCAATCGGAACCATCTTCCAAGCCCACAAGTGCTATTGCAGAAGTACATTCCACTGCTACTTTTATATAGGAATAACCGGATATATCTTTCGGCTTATAGGCACCGTCTGACGGCGGAGTAACCCCTTCTTTTATGTCGTTCAGATAAAATGCCATACCCGAACCATCTCTCGAATTCGATTTGAAGCTGATTCCGTCTTCTGCATATGTTCCTTCCGTGTAAACAGCAGGATCTGCATTTTTGGTTCCGAGTGCCTCATTCCGCTCCGATACTACGATATCTGTTTCCGTAATCGGTTCTTCTTTCAGTGTCAACCGAAGACTCTTGATAAGATACTTACGTCTTGCCTGCTCCTTTTCATCCAGTCCGTCCTCAAGGAATCCTGCCGGATGTACCGGGGCATTNNTAATAACGGATTTTGGTGAAGTCCCCGCCTCGCTGATCACTATCCGCAAAATTGTTCCAACCGAAAATGTCGGTTTCTAATGAACGGTCACCGAAAGTTGAAAAATAGGTTCCCCTGTCGGTACGTTCCCCGCAGCTTCCGTTAAAGAACGGATATTCTCCGCCTTCTGTCTTTTCCCACCAGAGGTCGGCAGTCTTATCAAAGCCGGAGCTATAAAGCTCAACTGCTACGGAACCCGGTGTCTGACCTGAAATTTCAAGCGCATTATACTTTGTGAAATCCATCTCTTTCCCTAAGTCAAGTATAAGGCTTTCATCCGTAGCTTTATATTTAATCCATAAGCCATCCGCCGGATCATACTCATACTCTGCATCACTGCGGCGTTTTGTATCCGCATTATCTGTAGGCAGGAATGTCGCAATCGGCAGCAAATCCAAATCCTCCGTTGCCGTGCCGACCGGGAATACCGTAATGTCAATCGTTTTAGATATCGCAGGATTGATTTTGGACGTTACCGTAAGCTTACCGGTTCCCTCTTTCACACCCGAAATAATTCCGGAGTCTTTATCGACGATTTTCAAAATATCTTCCGTCGTCGTAGACCATTCCACGGCTGTCTGTGTTGAATCGGCGGGTATCATTACAGGACGCACATAACGGTTCAGACCGATTCCGACACTGTTCGAGTTATTTGTTAATTTGATGTCCAGACCTTTCAAGGGAACTGTCGTCGAATTGGACAGCAACTGTACATCATCAATATATACATTCGTAAATAATCCTCTGGCTTTATAATTCCCTTCATAAGTCGAACCAAAGACCATGTCAAATTCTTTCAGCTCAAGTATTTTCAAATTCGTGTCAATCGGGTCTTTCATATTTCCCTTTTTAAAATCAATAAACTTATCGACGAATTTGACCGTTTTATCATTTTGTGCACCGCTGAATCCAGGTGATACCGCATTCTTGTCACCGGGATAACCGGTATAATACATCGGGAAATTCTTATAGCTGTCTTTTTTCCCGTCTACGGCAAATTCCGTGCTGGGACCTTCTGCCATAGGTGTTTCTATTTTGTATTTCATCTCTTCTTCCAGCCCTTTTACGGTTGCTGACGAGCTGGCAAAATAATATTTTTCATTTAAGTGGTTTGGTTTGTCAAAATATGCCTTGATCCCTTTATACTGACAATCCGCCGCATTGCTTTCCACTTTGGTCTTGAATGTGAAGCCTACAAAATCATCCAGTTTCGGGTCATCACTTACTTCCTTTACATTCGGAAGCGAAGCCAGATTGATTGTAAAAATCGGTGCAAAGTCGAATGCCTGCTGTGTCCCGTTATAATCAAGCTTCAGAACTTTATTATTCGGATTGGTCGGGTCTTTTTGCACCGTTGCGATTGCGGCATTCGGAAAGTTGGCTGTTGTAGTCTTCCATTTGTGCCCAATCGGATACTTTTCAAAATTCTCTACCATCGTACGTCTTCTCGGATCCGGCTTTGGTGTAGGCGGTAATGTAGGAGGTATATAACCTTTTACGCTTACCTTGCATTTTGCCTTTTTGTTGCTTCCGTCTTTTGCTGTGGCGGTAATCGTTGCCTTTCCGCCTCCGACCGGTATAACAACCCCGTATGAATTTACGGTGGCAACTTTTTTATTGCTGGATTTCCATTTAACTTTTTTGAGAGTTGCTTTTTTCGGTGAATACTTAACTTTTAAAACCTTACCGTTCTTTCTCTCTTCTAATTTGAGAGTTTTCGGCTTCATCTTGATTGATTTCACCGGTGTGCCGATTTTCACAGTTACGACTGTTTTTTTCTTTTTATTCTTTTTGGAAGTAATTGTGATTTTCGCTTTGCTTCCTGCTTTTCCTTTGGCTTTTACCACACCCTTTTTGGATACGGTCAATACTTTAGGATTGTCCGATTTGTATGTAACTTTTTTATTTGCTGCCTTATTCGGCGAAACCTTAACTTCCGGTTTCAATTTTAATGTTTTGCCGGGTGCTACGACCATTGTTTTAGAAATCATTTTCACACTGGACACTTTGACTTTTTTTGCTGATGCTGTCCCCGGCATAACCGCTGCTGATGCTGCAATCATTGAGAACATCAACATGACAGCGATAACGCTATGCAAAACTTTTGATGATCTTTTTCTCAACTGATTCATTTTGTTCCCCCTTTTATTGTTCAAATTTAGTATCACGAGATACCGGCACTTGAAATTATTATAGCATTTTCTTTATTTGAATGCAATACCATTTTTCAAAATTGTAAAAATTGTAACATCGGGCAAATCACTAAAAAGCTGACACTTGCGTGCCTTTTCCTTGACAAAATCATAAATACTGCATAGAATGTATACTAAATGTATCCTCCCCAAAATGTTTACTCCGGGTTTTCAGGGGATGATGCATCCGTGTGCCGCATCCTTATCATTTGTACGGCATACCGGAGGAATACACGGCCGGATACCGTGTATTCTGACCATAAATATATTGCAGCAGAAAGGAATACCGCAATGGGCTTTTTGAAAACATTTCGTGAAGAAATTCAAATCATACGTGAACGCGACCCGGCAATCAAATCTAATCTGGAAGTGTTTTTATATCCGAGTGTCCGCGCCGTCTTAAAATACCGCAGATCTCATTCCCTGTATAAGAAAAAACATTATTTTCTGGCAAGATGGATTTCCCAGAGGAGCGCACGGAAAACGGGAATAGAAATTCATCCCGGTGCAACGATCGGCAAGGGATTTTTTATTGATCACGGTCACGGTGTTGTAATCGGGGAAACCACGGTAATCGGCGACAATGTAACCCTGTATCAGGGAGTGACTCTCGGCGGCACCGGGAAAGAACAGGGGAAACGTCATCCGACCATTGAAAATGATGTTATGATTAGTGCGGGCGCAAAGATTCTCGGTTCCTTTACCGTAGGCGCCGGCTCAAAGGTCGGTGCGGGTTCTGTTGTGCTGGAGGAGGTTCCGCCCAACTCTACGGTGGTCGGCGTTCCGGGAAGAATCGTCAAACGGGACAACATCCGGATTCCCGCCGAGGATTTGGACCAAATCCATCTGCCGGACCCTGTCCGCAATGACATTCTGGCATTACAGAAGGAAAATAAAGAACTCAGAAAACTGATTACGGAGGTATTGAATGAAACAAAAACATACTCTTCCCAACATGATTTATGATACGTTTCAGATGAACCCTTCCGTTATCGGGCATTATTCTCCGCTGACGCTTGCATATATCGGCGATTCGATTTATGATATGATTATACGGACCCTTTTGGTCGGCAGAGCAAATGCCCCGGTCAAAAAGCTGCACCGAAAAGCCAGCGGGATTGTAAATGCCGAAGCACAAGCGAACTTGCTTCTTATGATAAAAAAAGATTTGACAGAAGAAGAACTCCGTATTTTCAAAAGAGGAAAAAACGCCAAGCCTGCATCAGCCGCAAAAAATGCAAAGCTGCATGATTATAAGACAGCAACCGGTTTTGAAACACTCGTCGGTTTTTTGTATCTTACCGGTCATATGGACAGGGTGCTGGAACTGACAAAAATGGGATTAACACGAATGGAGATAAACCTTTGAGCGAAAAAAAATCAGAACATTTACAGGGGAATGAAAATAAACTGGAAGGAAGAAATTCTGTTTTGGAAGCTTATCGGTCCGGCAGGACAATCGACCGGATTTATATACTCAAGGACTGTACGGACGGACCGGTCCAAAATATTTTACGGGAAGCCAAAAAAGCAAATTCCATCATTGATTTTCTCTCCAGGGACAAGCTGGACCGGATATCCGATTACGGGAAGCATCAGGGGGTAATCGCCATTGCCGCCGCTTATTCATACGGTACTGTTGAAGATATGTTTGCATTGGCGGCAAAACGAAACGAACCGCCTTTTCTGTTTTTACTGGACGGGGTTGAAGACCCGCACAATCTGGGAGCGGTTATCCGTACGGCAAACCTGGCGGGCGCACACGGCGTTATCATTCCGAAGCGCCGCGCCGCAGGCTTAACCGGTATTGCCGCAAAGGCTTCCGCCGGAGCGCTTCATTACACACCGGTGGCAAAGGTTACAAATCTATCGGTTACTATGGACGAATTGAAAGACAGAGGCATATGGTTTGTCTGCGCCGATATGAACGGCGATATGATGTACGGGCAGAATCTGACCGGACCGATTGGTCTGGTGATTGGAAATGAGGGGAGCGGCGTCAGCCGGTTAGTAAAAGAAAAATGTGATTATTCTGCCGCCATTCCGATGAAAGGCGATATTGATTCACTGAATGTATCCGTTGCGGCGGGTGTGCTTGCCTATGAAATCGTACGGCAGAGAGAACAGAAATGAGGTATTTATGAGAATAGGAATGGGGTATGACGTACACAAATTGGTTTCCGGAAGAGATTTAATTATAGGAGGAGTAACGATTCCGTTTGAAAAGGGTCTGCTCGGACACTCGGATGCGGACGTACTTATCCACGCCATCATCGACGCGCTGCTTGGAGCGGCGTCACTCGGAGATATCGGAACACATTTTCCGGATTCGGATCAAGCCTACCGGGGAATCTCCAGCATTGAATTACTGAAAAACGTCGGAACGCTTCTTGAGCAAAATCTGTATGTGATTGAAAATATTGATGCGTCTGTCATCGCACAGGAACCGAAGATATCACCCTATATACAGAACATGCGGCTGACGATTTCCGGCGCGTTAAAGATTGAACCCAACCAAATTAATATAAAAGCTACGACGGAAGAAGGACTTGGCTTTACCGGAAACGGCGAAGGGGTATCCTCACATGCGGTCTGTTTAATTGAAAGCTTATGGAATCATCAGATTACGGCAGCCGATTCCGCTTTCAACCGGAAGACCTCGTGCGAAGGCTGTCAGGGATGCTCATCGAATCCCCAAAAACGTTTCCTTGATTCCGAAGAAATCCGGGAAAAACAGGATTCCCGCCGTAAATAAAAAACTGATCAGGATACACAGTGCGACACGTTTACGGTTCATTGGGAAACTGACAAAGAATACAACCAGTATACTGATTGCCCCTCCGATAATCAGATTTGCGGTGGCAACCCCTTCCTCCGTCAGCCCTACAAGCGGTGCGATTATGCCGACCAGACCGATACCGATAACAATCAACAGTGCGCACGGCAGGGAAATATACAGAATATGGCGTAAGAATCCGCCCGAAACCACTTTTGTGTTTTTCTCCAGCGTCAGGAAAAAACTTGGGATACCGATTGCTGTTCCGCCGATCAGGCTTAGTTGAACCGGGATAAACGGATAACTCTGTCTTAATATGATAAACATGATACACAAAATAAGCGAATAGATGGTTTTGGTAAGATAGAGTGCGCTGACTCGTTCAATGTTGGCAATAATCGTGCGTCCTTCGTCAACGATATTTGTCATTGACGCAAAATCAGAATCCATCAATACGATATGTGCGCTTTGCTTTGCGGCTGAGCTTCCCGCCGCCATAGCAATCCCGCAGTCCGCATCCTTTATGGCAAGAACATCATTTACGCCGTCACCGACCATTCCCGTAGTGTTCCCGCTCTTTTGAAAGGCATGAATAATCCGCTGTTTTTGTTCCGGTGTCACACGTCCGAATACGGTATAATGATTGATGACCTGACAAAGCTCATCAATATCCTCCGGTAACTCCCCGGCGTCAATATACTTTCCCGCCCCTTTCAGTCCGGCTCTTAATGCAATACTGGAAACCGTAGCCGGGTTATCGCCCGATATTACTTTAATTTTTACTCCCGCATGTTCAAAGAATTGAAACGTTTCTTTTGCGTCCTCCCTGATTTCATCGGTTAAGACAATCAAGGCATAAGGACTGATTTCTTCCAGTTCTGCCGCTCTTTTTCCCAACGACCGGACACACGACAGCAACAGCACACGGCATCCTTTTTCCGTATACTTGCTGCACATACCGAGAATGGAGGTTCTTCTTTCTTCGGATATTAAAAGATCCGGCGCTCCCAAGACAAAACTTCCCCAATCTTCAAACGTAACACCGGAGTATTTCCGTTCGGAACTGAACGGCAGCGTTTCTTTTATATTTTTTTTTATTTTGGGCGGAAAACAAGCCGTCAATGCCTTGCCGGTAGCATTTTTTTCTGAATAGGCATATGTCATTGCGCGCATGATTGCTTCGATTTTTTCGGATGTAAACGGCGCCAGCGGAATCGTTTTTATCACTTCCTGATTCCCGGTTGTAATCGTTCCTGTTTTGTCACAGCACAGCACATTAATACGCGCAAGCGCCTCGATGGCTTCCATCTCCTGAACAAGCGCCCGCTTCCGTGCAAGCCGCCCCACGCCGAGGGTAAATGAAACGCTTGTCAGCAGTACCAAGCCTTCCGGTATCATTCCGATAATGCCTGCCGTTGTCCCGATAACTGCGGTCGCATAATCGACACCGTCCGAAATCCTCTGGACAAAATAAAGGATAATGCCGATCGGTATAATAAAAAAACTGACGTATTTGATAATCTTTTTAATTACCGTCTGCATCTCCGATGTTGCCCGGCGTTTTGTCTTTGCTTTGATCAGAAGCTTCGCCGCATAGCTGTCTTCCTTGATATGGGTAATCCGGCACTGCCCCTCTCCGGCAACAATAAAGCTTCCCGAATATACAGAATCGCCTCTTTTTTTTATTACCGGCTTTGACTCTCCCGTCAGCAGGGATTCATTTACTTCCAGTCCGCGGGCTTTTTCTATGATTCCGTCCGCTGCAATCTGATCACCGTTCTCCAAAAGTATCCGGTCTTCTACGGAAATTTTATTGATTGGGATTGATAGGATACCGCCTGCGGCTATCTTTTTGACGGTCGTCTGATGTACGATAGATATGGAATTGATTAGTTTCTTGACTTTCAATTCCTGAATGATGCCAATTGCCGCATTACAAATAACAATGCCCATAAAAAGCATATTTTTTATCTGCCCGGTCGAAATAATCAATGCGGCAAGAGAACAGTTTAAAAAGTTAAAGTAGGTAAGTGTATGTGACAGAATAATTTCTTTATTCGATTTAAATACTGTTTTCATAAAGCTAGCGACGGGAATCGAACCCGTGACCTCCTCACTACCAATGAGGTGCGCTACCTACTGTGCCACGCCAGCAATGTGCAAGACTTCGTCTTCACAATAACGTATTCTACCATAACGGCAATTCTTTTGTCAATCCATATTATCGTATTCATCTAATTATTTCTTGTTCCCTTATTTCTTGCGCAGCTTCATCCGGATTCTCTGCAGCGCATTGTCAATTGATTTGGGCGTTTTATTCAATATCACCGCAATCTTTTGATAGTCCTCCCCTTCCAAATATAAATCCAGGACTTTGTTTTCAAATAAGCTCAGTTTGTCTTTCAGTACCTTTTTCATCTGCAGCAGCGTTTCTTTCCCAATCACAATTGTTTCGGGATTATCTACTTCATTGGGCAGAAGCGTATCCGCCAATATGGTAACCGATTCGTTTTCCGAAGCATCGGTATTCAGCGGCGTGTAAAGAGAGATATATGAGTTCAGCGGTGTATTTTTTAATCTTCTCGATGCTTTAACCGCGTTGTATAGCTGTCTTGTGATGCACAGCTCCGCAAAGCCTAAAAAACTGACTCCTTTTTTCGGCGAATAATCCCTTGTCGCTTTGTAAAGACCAATCATCCCTTCCTGAATCAAATCGTCATGATCCCCCCCGACAAGATATAGTGTGCGTGCTTTTTTCTTTACAAGATTTTTGTAACGCTCCATTAAAAAGTCAATCGCCGAATCATCACCGTTTTGACCGTAAGCAATAATTTCTTCATCGGAAAAAGTTCTCCAGTCACGCTGCATGATTTCTCCCCCATTTGATTTATAACACACTTCTCAATATGACAAAAAGGTGCGGCTGAAAACACGCACCTCCGGACTTTGCTTTCAAAGCCCTCACCAGTAGCGGGAAAGGGATTTGAACCCCTGACACTACGGGTATGAACCGTATGCTCTCGCCAACTGAGCTATCCCGCCAAAAATGACATGTAAAAAAACGAATGGGACCTACAGGGCTCGAACCTGTGACCCTCTGCTTGTAAGGCAGATGCTCTCCCAGCTGAGCTAAGATCCCATGCCTGTCAATTTACAGCGTCTTTGTTATTATATTCATTTGCAATGTTTTTGTCAAGCATAAATTTATGTATTATTTTTACCGTAAATTGCACGCAAATTTTATGATTGACGTGATAATTGTATTCATGTACAATAGTTTCTGAATGAATTTTGTGAATACCGACGGAGGGCCGCTATGCTTATAAAATATCTGATTATATTCTTTGTTTCCATGATTCCCATTATTGAACTGCGCGGGGCGATTCCGCTCGCTCTGACCCCTGATTTTTTCGGGGAACCGCTTCCGATTATCCCTGCCTATATCGTTTGCGTTATCGGAAATATGATTCCGGTTCCTTTTATTTATTTGTTTGCAAGAAAAGTTTTGGAATGGGGCGCGGATAAACCTGTGACCGGCGGTTTTTTTACTTTCTGTCTTAAGAAAGGCGAACGCGGCGGAAAGGTATTGCAGGAAAAAGCCGGAAAGGGATTATTCGCCGCACTTCTTATCTTTGTTGGAATTCCGCTTCCCGGCACAGGCGCATGGACCGGTATTTTAGCCGCCAGCTTCCTCGATATGGATTTCAAATCAAGTGTTCTTGCCTGTATGGGAGGGGTACTTATGGCAGGCTTGATTATGGGGGCGGCAAGCATGGGATTTTTCAGCGCCCTTCAAGCATTGTTTTAAAACCGATACCAACGATATTTGTTTATTGTAAAATGAACTTCCCCTTTTTCATCTATTTCCATTATTGCATATGTCGGGGTGCTTGGCGATTGTCTTGGCTGGGATATACTTCCGGGATTGATTAATGTTATATTCTGTTCGTATGTAAGCATCGGCATATGCGTGTGCCCAAACATAATGATTTCCGCTTCCATCTGCTGTCCCCATAAAATCAATTGCTCTGTTCCAAACTTGACGCCTCTTATATGACCGTGCGTCATAGCAATACGGTGTCCGTTGATTGTCAGCACCTTTTCCTGTTCCATGCTGCTGAAATAATCACAGTTACCCGCAACAGCATATACCGGACAGTCTGCCATTCCCTCAATTTGACCCTGCATCATCTCCGAATCCCCCAGATGAAACATTGCATCAATGGGAGATACTTTTTTCAGCACTCTTAACAGATTCCCGTTTTGACCTTGAGAATCACTCACAATCAAGTATTTCATTTAATTTTTCTACCATCCTTCTCAGCGCAATTCCTCTATGACTAATTATATTTTTATCCTCCGGCCGCATTTGCGCCGTTGTGCATCCTTTGTCGGGCATATAAAAAATCGGGTCATACCCGAAACCAAACTCCCCTGCCGGCTTTTCTGCCAGTTCCCCCTCTACAACACCCACCGTCGTCATTATATTTCCCGCGGGGAATGCACAGGCAATCGCACAAACAAATCTTGCCGCTCTCTCACCTTTTCCGGCATCCTTACAGCGTTTCAGTATGTCTTCATTTTTTACTTCATACGGCGTATCTTCCCCAAGATAACGAGCGGAATAGATCCCCGGCTCTTTATTCAGGTAATCCACTTCAAATCCGCTGTCGTCCGCCAAAACCATCTCTCCGGTAAGCTCCATTATGGCTTTGGCTTTTATGACGGCGTTTTCTTCAAACGTACTGCCGTTTTCATCTATAGCAATCTTTATATCAATATCCTTTAAAGACAATATCTCAAACCGGTTTTCACCAAGTATCTGACGTATTTCATTGATTTTTCCCTGATTATTCGTGGCAAATATAAGCTTTTGTTTCATACTGCCTCCTTATTTGTTTAAGAATAAATGCCGGTTTCTATTAAGCCCGCACCGAACTTGTCCCTTTTAAATTCGGCGGTTTCGGACCCATATATTGATAGAAATAAGTTTTCAGCATCCCATTATATATTTTTCTGTTTTTTGACGCTTTTTTCCCGATATATTTTTCTGCTTCTTCAAAACCGCTCAGAAAATAATAAGACCATGTATCCGCTCTTTTCATTGCCTCTCCTATGGTCTGATAGAGTTTTGTCATTTCGCTCTTGTCTGAAATCCGCTCTCCGTAAGGGGGATTGCTTATTACAAAACCATACTTTTTATGCGTATTAAAATCTGCGATATCCCTGTTTTGAAAATGTATGTACCGGTCCACTCCGGCAAGTCCGGCATTCCTCCTTGCCATCCTGATTATTTCCGGATCAAGGTCATAACCCTGAATCCATATTTCCTCAGAGGGTTCACTCAATTTATCCCCGGCTTCCGTATAGGCTTCTTTCCATGTTTTCCCGGAAATTAAGTTTGTCCACTCTCCTGCCGTGAATTTGCGCTTCATACCGGGAGCCATATTCGCCGATAACATCGCCGCCTCAATCGGAACCGTACCGCTTCCGCAAAACGGGTCAACAAGAATACGCCCTGTTCTCCAAGGCGTCAGCATAATCAGTGCCGCTGCCAATGTTTCTGTTACAGGCGCCGGCGCCGTATATTTCCGGTACCCTCTTTTATGTAAGGATGTTCCTGTCGTATCCAGTCCAATCGTTACTTCATTTTTTATAATGCTTACTCTCAGCGGATAGGAAACTCCCGATTCCGAAAACCATTCCGTATGATATTTTAATTTCATTCGTTCGACTATCGCCTTTTTAATAATTTTTTGAATGTCCGAAGGACTGAATAATTTGCTGCCGACCGAATTTGCTTTTGCTACCCAAAATTTTGCATCTTCGGGGAGATATTGCTCCCAGGGAATATTCTTGCAGCTTTCAAACAGCTCATCAAAGGTTTCCGCATGAAATGATTTGACTTTCAATAAGATTCGTTCTGTTGTTCTTAAAAAAATATTTGCTCTTGCAATCACCCCTTCGCCGCCCTCAAATGTGACTTTCCCGTTGTCTACATTGGTTATTTTGTAACCCAAATCCATAACTTCTCTTTTTAATACCGCTTCCATCCCGAAATGACAGGGAGCAATTACTTCGTATTTGTCCATTCATTATGATTCCTTTTCGTATAATATTTGTATTCTAACAACCTTTTCACGTTTAGTCAAATAATTTTCTTTTATTTTCCTCCATCTTATATGCTTCATATCCTCCCGCAATGCTGCCGCATAAAAAACCCTCGCGTTCCATACACCGGGCAGTAATCAGGCTCCGGTTTCCGCGGCTGCAATAAAAAATCAACATCCGGTATTTCCGTAATTCATCGTAATGACATTCTATTTCCTCATAGGGGATGTTAATTGCTTTATGTATATGGGATTTTTCATACTCATTACAATCACGCAAGTCAACAATTCCTACCCTTTCATTACCGAGATACATAGGAAGCTCTCTTGGCGGTATTACCAGCAACCTCATATCCTCAATCCTTTTTTATTATCTATGGTATGCAAAGAATCAAGCTATTGCTACAAAATACGACATTCTTTGACAGTATCAGAAACTGCTGTCAAACAGAACTCGTCTATTTCACAGCAGCCTCTTTATTTTCGTATTTTATCTGCTTTATCACATTTTAAGAATTGGTATCGTGGTCTGCATTACTGCTTCTTGAACTGCTGGATCCGGAGCTGCTGGAACTTGAACTATTCGATCTGTTTTTTGCTTTATTCTTTGAACGGTTCTTTTTGCTTCCTGAGTCATCCGAGTTGCTTGAGCTGGAACTTGAGCTGGAACTTGAACTATTGTTGTTCAAATTATTAACAGCATCATCATAATCATCCATAAAGTTTTTAGCCATGTTGACTTCCTCCTGTTAAAAAATTTAACGTTACAGAATTAGTATTGCACATGACGAAAAAACTATTCATTTTTTTCTGACAAACATAAAAAACCAAATAATGAGGAAAATAAAAATAACGGGAATGAAAAAACGGATGATGGAAAATAATGTTATCATCATTACCAAAACAAAAAATAAGATCAGCAGTAAAATTCCCCATCTTTTTATTTTCGTAAAAAAACCCGCACTTTTTGATTCATTGGGATGATATCTGTTCTTTACGGATTCCGTATTGCCGTAACTGTTATCCCGACGGGATTCGTTCGTAACCGGGCTGGAGGCGATAATCGTTTTGGCAAGTAATCTCGGATCGCCCAATTCCTCAATAACCAGGCTTTCCTCTTTACCGCCGGCAACCTGGGAATTGATATAATCTTCATAATAATGTACCTGACGGGTGATTTCACGTTCCTCTACACGACCGTTCAGGAAGTCACGTAATTCCAGTAAAAATTGTTTTTTTGTCATTTTTGAATCCTACCCTTTATTTGTCATGATTAATTTGTTGTTTTATCTGACCCTTACTTGCAATCCCTCGCTTTTTTGAAATGATGCCCTTGAAAATATTACATTCTTAATCATATATCAAATGCTGTTTCTTTTCAAGTGCGTTTTCATATTGACACCGCAAATCGGATATGTTATATTACTTATAGAACAAATGTTCTTTTATTCCGAGCAGGGTGTATTGATATTACCCGCCTCAATAGTAAGGAGCCGCTTATGAAAACTACCGCTGTCAGTACGTTATCAATGGATATTTTTAAAAAACTTGAAATTTTATCGAACGCCGCAAACTATGATGTGGCTTGCACATCAAGCGGTGTGCAGCGGAACGGTCAAAACGGAAGCATGGGAAACGCCGTTGCCGGCGGTATATGTCATAGCTTCGGTGCCGACGGCCGCTGTATTTCCCTTTTGAAAATTTTATATACAAACGAATGTGTTTACGATTGCAAATACTGTGTAAACCGTATTTCAAATGATATTCCCCGTGCCACATTTACTCCGGAGGAGATTGCGGAACTGACCATTTCTTTTTACCGCCGGAACTATATCGAAGGATTATTTTTAAGCTCCGGTATCAATAAAAATCCAAATCATACGATGGAGCAAATCTATGAAGCATTATATATCATAAGACACCGGTATCATTTTAACGGCTATATCCATATCAAATCCATCCCCAACACCGATCCCGTGCTCATTGAGAAAATCGGCTGGCTTGCCGACCGCATGAGTGCAAATCTGGAACTGCCGACGGCAGACGGGCTGAAAAAGCTTGCGCCCCAGAAGTCCAGAAAGTCCATCTTGACCCCTATGAAACAAGTTCAGCTTACGAGAAAAAAGGATTTGAATTTCCACGGCGTTCCCGAATCCCAGCATATGATACCGCAAAATGTTCCGGCACTCGATATTGCCGCAAGACAACCGCTTCCTGACAATACCGGTGAGAACTGCCTTGCTTCTGTCCGCGGCTCCCATAACGCTTTGGCGGCAAACAAACAACCACCCGGAACACGGATGGAAACAACACCGAGTGATACCGCGGCACTGGCAGAGCTGAAAATGCTGAGAAGCTCCAACTCCCGCTTCGTCCCCGCCGGTCAAAGCACGCAGATGATTATCGGCGCAACCGAAGAAACCGATTATGAAATCGTTCATGTTGCCGAATCGCTCTATCAAAACTTTGATTTAAAACGTGTTTTTTACTCCGCCTTTATTAATACTACCGGAGATCCGCTTCTTCCCCTTACACCGGACGGCCCTCATATGCTCCGCGAACACCGCCTGTACCAAGCGGATTTTCTTCTCCGTTTCTATCAGTTTAAAGCAAATGAAATTATAACCGCTGATCACCCTAACCTAAATGTCCGCCTGGACCCTAAATGCAACTGGGCAATGAATCATTTAGAGCAATTCCCAATCGAAGTCCAGTCTGCAAACTATCATACTCTTTTACGAATCCCCGGCGTCGGTGTTAAATCCGCCAAACGGATTCTGGCAGCCAGACGTACCGCAAAGCTTCAATTTTCCGATTTGAAAAAGATGGGCATCGTATTAAAGAGAGCCATGTACTTTATTACCTGCAATGGTTCTACAATGCTCCCCTTGAAAATGTCGCCGGGATTTATTTTGACCAATCTGCTTGGCTTGCGTGAGAAGCTTCCCGATTTCATATCGGGCGAACCTGTTTACCAGCAATTATCCCTGCTGGACGACCCCAAAATAGGAGGAGAGTTCATCGTATGACAAACGTATTTTTATGCGAAGATTCTGCCGACGGCATCTTTACTGCGATTTATAACGCCTATGAAAGTAAGAACGGACATGCGAACAATCATATTCAAGTCCATATCCCCGGATACAACCGTCAGCTTTTTTGTGAATATATTGAAGTTCCGACCGATTATGAAAAAGCAGTCAAAGTAGCCCGCTCTCTCCGGCAAAAGATAAACGGAGAAGTTTATGACTGGTTATTCAGTGCCGCCGCCTCATACGACCTCGAAAAAGCCGATTCCATTTATCGTGCCGTCATTCTTGCCTTTCATATGGGTGCGGGCGTTTTAAACCACCTTACGAACCCTGCCGTTTCTCATATATGTAAACTAAATCTCCATATCGACAATGAAATACAGCACTATAAAGGATTTCTGCGTTTTGTGGAACTGAAAAACAATCTGCTCTTAGCAAAAATCCGGCCGAAAAATAATATTCTTTTCCTCCTTGCCGATCATTTCAGCGACCGTTACCCGGATGAAAACTTTGCCATTGCAGACGTCAGAAGAAATTCGCTTCTGTTCCATGCGAAAGGAAAGCCCGTTACCTTTACCGGGAAAACGGACTTTGACTTGAATCGTATTGAAGGGGAATATTCTGAAAACGAACAGCTTTTGCAGGATTTGTTTAAGACCTATGTTTCCAGTATCACGGTCAAAGAAAGAAGCAACCCTCATTTACAGCGACAATTACTTCCTTTGAGGTTTCGTGAATATATGACGGAATTTGAATAACCGGCTTAACCTATATGACCCGGCTTTATTCTCAGGGCAGCTGCTCCGTATTCAATTGTGACAGCTTTCTTTGTATCTGTCTTGTCCTTACTCCTTCCAGCTGATCCAATTCATTGTTTGCCTGTTCTCGCCGCTTTTTCGTTGCAGACAGCACATTTTCAAATTTATCAAATTCTGTGCGGACAGAACTCAAAATTTCCCATACCTCACTGCTCCGTTTCTGGATTGCCAATGTTTTAAAGCCCATTTGAAGGCTGTTCAGCATTGCCGCCATTGTGCTTGGTCCNNTACCAGTCCCCGGTTTACCGCCTCTGCATAAAGCCCCTCAAACGGCAGAAAGAGAATCCCAAAATCCGTTGTGTAAGGAGGTTCAATATATTTCATATGAATATCTTTTGCAAACTGTTTCATTCTCTGGATAAGAAGTGCCGCCGCCTTTTCCGCTTCTTCTTTTGAACCGGTATCGTAAGCGTCCTGCAAGGCTATGTAAGCATCCGACGGAAATTTGGAATCAATGGGCAGATAAATGTTTTTATTATCGCTGCCGGGAAGCTTAATCGCAAATTCAACCACCCTTTTACTGTTCGGAATCACTTCAACATCCCGTCCATACTGGTCAGGCGTAAGGATTTCCTCTAATATATTCCCTAATTGGATTTCTCCGAGAATCCCTCTTGTTTTTACATTTGCCAATACCTTTTTCAGATCACCGACGCCCTCCGCCAATGATTTCATCTCTCCCAATCCGTGATAAACCTGCTCAAGCCGTTTCCCCACCAAATCAAAGGAGCGCTTCATTTGATCTTCTAACGTCTTTTCCAGTTTTTCATCTACTGTTTTCCTCATTTGATCTAATTTGGAGCTGTTTTCGTTTTGTATGATCAGTAATTGTTCCTTTAGGGTATTTCGTATATTCTCCATCTTCTGCTCATTGCCGAGTTCAAACGATTGAAAACGGTTTTCCCATTGGCTGAATAACATCATAATCTTTTGATTTTGTATCTCGTCAACTTTGGCTTGTTCTGTTGTTTGCTTATCGAACAGATGATTCATTCCTTCCGATATCGTTTCCCCAATCAGTTTTTTTGCCCGTTTATTTTGATTACTTATAACAAGCAGGAAAATGACTGATAATATGGATACCAGAATCGTCACTCCTGCGAAAAGTATTTCGTTTGTCATTTTATATCTGTTCCTTTCATTGATTATTAGGGTGTGTCTGACTGCATTCATTATAGCATCTCCGAACATATGTTTCAAGAGTAAATCCGCCGGATGTGATTATTTAGAAAAAAGTATTGACAAGAGTAATTTCCTATAATATAATAAATTTTGCGTCACGGCTGAAACCTCCCCACAAGTCGTGGATTATAAGTCGGGGTGTGGCTCAGTTTGGCTAGAGTGCTTGGTTTGGGACCAAGAGGTCGCAGGTTCAAATCCTGTCACCCCGATAAA